>CAYTTD010000556.1:0-1514 GCA_964440595.1 uncultured Gaiellales bacterium | reverse complement strand
CCCATTAGCTGTTTGAACAGCTCGTGTTACTTCTGACGAAATTCCTGGCTTTCGTCCCATGCACCATCAACGAGGAGCCGGTTCTCTTCGCGCGCACAGATAATCAATTGATTCAGGGTATCGACTGCCTTGCGAGGCATCACGCAGCTTTGGACTCAAGATTCATTGCCTGAGCCCAGGCATCACGAAGGTTGGTAACGATCTTCATGCAATCCTCAAGCGCCTTTGGATCCTGCTTCATCGTTGCATGACCAAGGTGTCGGTTAACGAACAGATAAAGCTGACGGAGATTTGATGCTACCTCTCCTCCATCCTCCATATTAAGCGTGATATTGAGCTCGTTGATGATTGCCTGTGCCCTGCCAGTGAACTCACTCAACTTGGCGATGTCTTTGTTCTCGCAGGCAGTTTTGGCACGCCTCATGAACTTCAGCGCCCCGTCATAGCAGAGCAGCGTCAATTGCTCCGGCGAAGCCGTCTCAATTGCCGAAGTCTGATAGGCATTGTGACCAACGTAACTCATCTTTCACACCTATCGGAAATTATGCTCCGTTGCTTGAGGCTCCGCGAGCAAGAAAACCATCCTGCAAACGATCTAGAACTCTGCGAGCATCCAGCCGATCCGGCTCAAGCACCAAAGCCTCCTCAGCGAAGACCTTTGCGTCCTCGGGCATTCCTTTGACTGCCGCTACCTGAGCCAACGCCGAGAGAATTTCGGCGTCCGCGCCAAACTGTTCGGCAGCCTTGAGAAATTCTTCTCCAGCCATCTCAACATATCCGCCTTCTGAAAATGCCTTGCCAAGCCCAACGAGGTAGTCGCGTTCACTCTTCGTCGCCTGCGCAAGCAGTGGCAACATCTGTTCAAACTCATCCAGCTTCTGAAGTTTTAGTAGTGCAACCAGGTTGGTACGCGCCTGAACCTCGGAACTCATGTCTGGAGGAAGAACTGCCGACCCACCAACCAGCCTTGCATTCCAGGCAGCATAAAAGCTTCTTACTCCGATTGGAATCTGCTCATTGTTGACCAGTGCGTCGTAAGGTGCATCGAGCAACGAAGTATCTCCACTGGCAACCGCCGCAAGAAATGCGCTGCGTGCCCCAGCCGTATGACACAGGTCATGTTCAGGGATTGCCATCCCCCACTTCCAGGCCTCAGCAAAGCGTCCCGCGGCAAGTTCAAGTTCAGATAGCCCAACGCAGGCAACGCCGTGCCCAGGCTTCTTTTCGAGTACGAGTTCGTAGTACTTCCTGGCAAGATCAAAATGTCCATGCTCATGGAACGCTGAACCCAGAAACATCAGTGCTGTCGCGTTGCTCTCAAGGTGCTTCCCCAGCTTGTCCTGAAACCAGGCCACCACCTGCTCAGGTTTCATCTCGGCCAGCATCAGCTCGGCAAGGTCGAGAACCGGGGTAACGTAAGCCGGTGAAAGGTCGATGCTCTGCATAAAAAGCGACCTGGCTGATTCTCCATCACCCTGAATGCGTTTTATGCGACCAAGGATAGTCATCGCCTG
>CAYTTD010000555.1:0-1524 GCA_964440595.1 uncultured Gaiellales bacterium | reverse complement strand
CGTCTGCCTGCAGATCGTTGGACGGCGGCGTCCTCTACCCGCTAAATAGCTCCGCTATTCCCCCTTATGTGCGTCCTAGCATTCCTAGATTTTCGCCATCCAAATCTACCGCGACTTAGGAATCGACCATCTAGATCGGCACCGAGATAAAGCGGGGACGATAGCTGTCCTCCCACTTCAGGAAATCCGCACCGCCAACGTTGTAGCTCACGACCAACTCATCCCTGGTTGAAAATTGCGGGTGTGCTACCGCGTTGTAGACATGCCGCCCAAGTGCCTGCTGCGGGATCATGCCCAAGAGCTTCGGACCACTCCACGGGCCAGTTAGAGACGGAGCAGTGTATTGCCACACCCCATGGTCATAACCATGCTGGGTGATGAGGCGCCAACCATCCTTCGCCTGCAACACGCTGAACTGGTTCGAAACCTGCGGGCCCAGCGGTACGGCAGCTGCAGCGTCAGGAGTCCAATCCTTGCCGTTCCAGTAGGTCATCGGCGCCGCATCGATTCCGTCAATTGGCAACCGGGCAACCAGAGCCTGCTTGGCTTGTCCTGGCAGATCTCTGCTGGCGAAAAGATATGTGTAATTGTTGTCGCTTGCTGCCGCCGCCCCCCAGTACTCGTTGGGCGTGCTGTTGATTCTCCTAATCGAATTGACCTTCATCGTTTCTGCATCGATCGATGCGATGTCGGTACCTCGGTGATTCCATGCCCATTCATTAGCCGGATCCGATTCCATGTGCGCCAACGGCACGAACATCTTTGATCCATTCACGAAACCCTGACCAGGCCAGTACCATCCCTTCGCGGTTCCCGCTGGCTTCATGAACGGCTCATAGCGGTCTCGCGGCAAGGCGTCATTGTTCCTCGCCCCCGTCAGAGTGGTGAACACTCCCTTGTCTTCAAGCACAGCACATTTCCTTACAAACGAAGAGTCGTCGGTACGTGTGCCGTCTTTTCCTACCCCTCCAAGAAAAGAGTCACCAAAAAACCAGGCGTTGCGACCATCAGGCAATGCAACCGAATAGGTGGCATCACCTCCTGTCCAGCCATTATCTCGACGGCCGAGAAACTCAGCAGTGAGCTTCTCGGCATTGATCGCGGCAGGGGATCTTTCAACAGCACCAGCGTCCACGGTCTTGACCGCAGATTTGTGTGGAGTTGGTTTTGGTGACGAAACCTGCATGTAACACAGGTTTTTCGCATTGATGCCTGAAGGGATGCGTTGTGTATGGCGACACCCGGCCTGGTGGGTACCACATAAGGGTCACACTGGGTCAGGCGTGCCGCGCAGCACCATCGAGTGTGCGCAGGAATTCATGAAAGCGCTGAGCAATTTGCATGTCGTAATGATCCTTCAGAAGCAGATCCCGCAAAAGAAGCCCAGACAGCTTGTCAGGCGCCCCGGAACGCACTTCGGTTTCGGCACGATTACCCAGAAACGGATTTGTAAAGTTTGCTGTGGTGTCGATTCGCACCACGAGCGTCTCATCACCTAAATCCATCTGGTACTCACAGGTACCT
>CAYTTD010000554.1:0-1532 GCA_964440595.1 uncultured Gaiellales bacterium | reverse complement strand
CGTTTGAATCCACCGTCATTTTTGTCGGAAATGGGATCGCCAGGATTGGACGGGCAGAGCTCCCAAGGAGACTTTTGATCGAATACGAGATAAAACACCACCTCGGACGGTGATCATTGTGATTAGGGTGCCACAACAAGACATACGAATGACAGCCCAACGACCGACAGCCAAGCGAACAACAGCCCAACTATCGACAGCCAAGCTAACAACAGCCCAACGATCGACAGCCCAACGATCGACAGCCAAGCACAGGTCGCAACCACTGATTGAAACCGCCATCTAATTTTGGCCAGGGTGTAGAGTGAATGGTGCAGTAAACGAGCAATCCCCCCGAAAGGTCAGGCGCTACCATGGATGATGAAAACGAAAAGGTACTGAGGATTCACAGTAGCCCCGAGGTAATGGCAGGCCATTACTCGAACTTCGTGAGCGTGTCGCATTCGCCTTATGAGTTTACGCTGACCTTTGCCCGCGTTGACCATGAGATCGAGGATGACGAGGTTCCCGGAGTGGTTGTGTCGCGAATCAACATGTCGCCCAAGCTGACCAGAGAGTTGATTCTGGCACTTGAAGACAACTGGTCGAAGTGGGAGACCCGCGAATCGATCAAGAATCTCCCAGAGACTGACCAGCGCTAGACACCAGGATGATTGAGGAAGAAATATCAGTCGGAGATGTGCCAGTTGTTGGTCATCAAGAGGCAGAAGCGATAGGTGATTACTCAGGCAAGACGATCGCAGTAATCAGCGACGTTCATGGAAATCTACAGGCGCTGACGGCAGTGCTTACGGAAATCAACGCGCGGGGAATCGAGACGATATGGTGCTTGGGAGACACAACAGGGTACGGCGCACACCCGGGCGAATGCCTCGACCTGGTTGCCAGTCGTTGCGCAGTTGCACTGGCAGGCAATCATGATCTGGTGGTGCGGGGCAGCAACGACATTGCAGTATTCAATGCGAGTCCGCAAGCGATGGCCGGCGCAGCATTTGCAATGAGCGCACTTAGTGAGCAGCACTTCAGCTATCTGACTTCTCTCGAGCCATCGGTGATCCTTCAGCCCGATCTAGGTGCATGGCACGGAAGCATCTACGAACCGGCCTGGGAGTACGTCAGCACAGCAGGCATTGCCACAGGGCAGCTCAGCGCCCAGCCAACAACGCTTGGTCTGGTTGGGCACACACACGCACAGCTTTTATTTGAGCTTCGGCCAAATGCGTTGCGAGCATTGGGAGGCCCCGTTGCCCCTGGTACCGAGGCCAGATTTGAAGCCGGGGTCAAGTACGTGCTGAATCCCGGTTCAGTCGGGCAGCCGCGTGACCGCGACCCACGTGCGGCTTGGGCTGAGGTTTCGGTGGGAAGTGGCGTGACTTTTCACAGAACAGAGTACGATATCGCAGGCGCACAGAACGCAATCATCATGGCAGGTCTGCCGGGCGGCTCTGCACGTCGGCTCGCTGAGGGCCGCTGACAAGTGGAAGGCAAGTTTTTACTACATGAGCAAGAGATCAGAAAGATTTCAGAAGAGA
>CAYTTD010000553.1:0-1535 GCA_964440595.1 uncultured Gaiellales bacterium | reverse complement strand
ACGTGTTGCAACCACCGATTGAAACCGCCGCAACAAACTTAACGCGGACCGCATTAACTGACCTGTTTTTTCTCGTTTCACTCGATTATTCAGTTCACCCTCATATTCAGGAAAGTACAAGCACACATCGCGCGTTCGCGCCGACAAGGTGACACCACATGTAGGCGCAAAATAGGTTACATTGGTGAGCGTTGACCTAGCTGAGTCAGCCTCAGCAGCGTTTGGTCGAGGGCAGCACGCTCGAAAACACCCTGCTTCAGGAATGAATCTATTCCGGGCTTGCGAACTATTGCATCATCAACGTTAGGGTCGCTGCCAAATGCATACGCACCAATCGTGATGAGGTCTTCACGCTCCTTGTGAATTGCCATCAACTCACGAATTGTGTTTGCACACTTGAGCTGCTCATCGTCGAACAGATCTGTGATCAAACGGCTCACTGATCCCAGTACATCGATAGCTGGATAGTGGCCATGGTGTGCCAATGCCCGACTGAGCACGACGTGTCCGTCGAGTATTCCCCTGACAGCATCGCTGACCGGTTCGTTCATGTCATCGCCTTCAACCAACACGGTATAAAGAGCTGTTATTGACCCGCGGTCACTTGTACCAGCTCGCTCAAGAAGCCTTGGAAGAAGTGCAAAGACGCTAGGCGTATATCCTCTTGTTGTGGGGGGCTCACCAATAGCCAGCCCGATCTCTCGTTGCGCTACCGCAAAGCGAGTCACTGAGTCCATCATCAAAAGCACGTCGAGCCCCTGATCGCGGAAGTGCTCAGCAATTGCTGTGGCAGTAAAGGCAGCGTTGATTCTCATTACGCTGGATTCGTCTCCGGTTGCAACCACCACGACGGATCGTTCCATGCCCTCGGAGCCTAGATCGCGCTCAATGAATTCCTTGACCTCTCTCCCCCGCTCGCCAACCAACGCAATCACGTTGACGTCAGCAGTTGTCTGCCTCGATATCATGCCCATGAGGCTGGATTTTCCTACTCCGGATCCAGCAAAAATGCCCAGTCTCTGCCCACGGCCACAAGGGATCATCGCGTCAATGGCACGCACGCCGAGTTCAAGCTGCCGATCAATTCTTCGACGATCCATAGGCGCCGGTGGTGCCGAAAACAGGTTGCGTCGGGCTTCGGGAACGATCTCGCCTTTGCCGTCGATCGGAGCCCCAGTTGCGTTGATGACCCGCCCAAGAAGTGATTCACCAACTCCAACCTGGAGTTGATGACCAGCTGCGATAACCTCATTTCCGGGAGCAATGCCTCTCATCTCACCCAACGGCATCAGCAGGGTGCGGCCTTCGCGAAATCCAACGACCTCGGCCGCAACTGGCTCCTCATGACGCGAGACATGCACGTGACATAGTTCACCGATCTCCGCCTCGGGACCATTAGCCTCAATAACCAGACCAATGACCTGAATGACCCGACCATTCATGCGATATGGATCTATCGAGTCCAGACGATCAACGTACCGGCTTACATCAATTCTGCTGCCGCGTTCCGCTGCCTCTCGAATTGCCACCTCACG
>CAYTTD010000552.1:0-1572 GCA_964440595.1 uncultured Gaiellales bacterium | reverse complement strand
GCTCATTTGGGGAGTATCCCGAGAAGTGAAAGAAGCACAAAGGTTCGCCGTCAACAGCAAATCCGCCCTCACTTGTTCGCACAACGGCTCTGGTGCCAAGGTTCCAGTGTGCAACGTTCCACGAAGGGTCACGCTGGATGTAGTGCTGGAAGAGGCTCGGCACGAAGTCAGCAAATCGCTGGTCGACAAAAAAGCCTTTCTCAGGCTCAACGTAGCAATCTCTACCCAGGCGCTCACACCACCAGTCGAGGAATCGATGAGCCTCAGCAGTGTTTCCAATCGCCAGGTAGCCAAGGTTGTAGACCCCTGCGAGCAGAATGTATTGCTCTGATGGAATAAGCATGTCGCGCGGCATTGGATCAATGATGTGGGGCGTTAGAACGATGGAGTGCTCCCGAGCCAGATCAGCCATTTCGTCTATGGGGCGGAATATCTGGATGTCCGGATCGAAGTAGATCGCATGATCGTTACCCTCGAGAATGGTTCGCAGCAGCCAAGGCTTTACTGCCGTAGCAAGCTCGATTACGTCGTAAACCGTCGTCATGTAGTCGAGGTCAGCAACTGAAATTCCGATGTCGCTCACACCCAGAATGCGGGTTGCGCCGTCGACCGACACATCACTAACGTCGCGATCGTCGATTACCAGTACCGTAAACGTGCCTTCAGGGTGGAATTTGCGAAAAGACTGGACAAGAACCCGAGCCTGGGGGAGGTAGTTTCGGGCGACGATCGTACATGCGTTCATAACGGCCGATCATATCTGAATTCAGGTGCTAAACGCAGGTTTTCAAACGGAATTGGCCGTACTTTCCAGCGACGGTTCAGCGCAGCCTTGCACCGTGCTGCTCAGCCAGAGTTGCCAGTATCTCTGAACGCAGGTCTGAGATCTCAGCACCAGTAAGTGTTCGATCAGGCGCCCTGAATGTCAGTCGGAAGGTCAGGCTACAGGTACCCGGTTCGACTCCCTCACCCGAATACCTGTCAAAAACCACGACGCTCTCAACGAGGTTTTTGCCTGCATTCTGGATTGTTTCTGCGATGTCTGAGGCGTATATGTCATCTGAGACAAGAACCGATAGATCCTCCAAAACCGGTGGTTGATCTCCGATCGCGGCGAACTCTCGCACCTGCTCGACGAGGGGCAAAATGCGCTCTACATCGAGGCTCGCAATGCAGGCATCGCCCTTGATGCCATGCTCATCGGCCCTCTTGGGGTGAAGAACGCCAAGCCAACCGATCTCCACGGGCTGGCCACTCTGGTCTGACGCCATGAGCACCGCTGCACATCCGGGGTGGAGCCAGTGCCGCGCAGCAGCGCTTGACTCCATCGAGGTTCTTCGCACGTGAAGCCCAACACGCCGCAGTAGCCCATCGACAACTCCACAGATCAACGGAAAGCCTGCCGACAGTGGCGCCTGATGACCGCCCACACCTGGAGCAACAAGGTCACCGGCGATACAAACGCACATCTCGTCCTGCTCTTTGCAGAAGGATTGTTGATTGTTCGAGTCAAGACACTCCTCGCCATCTGCTGCATGACGATAGGTACGACTGATTTCAAACAAGGCGACA
>CAYTTD010000551.1:0-1577 GCA_964440595.1 uncultured Gaiellales bacterium | reverse complement strand
ACGCTTGATGATCCGCCGGTTTAGAACTTCTGCCTCAATAACTGAAACTGGGTCCTTGGCCACTGGATTCTCCAGCAGATCCCCGGTTGTTTCTACAACCGCAACTCCTGATGCAGGTGCGCCATCGGCGATCGCCGGCGCTTCTGTTGGATAGTTGCCACCAGGGGCCCTGCAACCGTTCTTGGCCTTCATGGCTTGAACCTTGCCGCCCTGTAGCTTGATCAGCTGCTTTGCATCATCCGCTGACATCCCAGGAATCAAAGACTTCTCTTTTGGCGTCGATGTAGATGAGACGCCTCCCAGCACGGCTAATGCCGCGCCACCTATGACGACGACGAGCAAACCAATCATGCCCGCGCGTCTTCTGGAAATCTTCTTCATCCTGCAGTTTCCTCTCAATTTCGGATGTCCCCGTCCAAGGATACCCATTGATTGGAAAGAAAAACGCGCTCCAGACCGACGTGTGCGCCGCCCTCGAACATCCATGTTCGAGCGACGACGCACACAGCCGAGATACGAGTCACCTCCGGGCGGAATGTCAGGTCACTATGTAGCTAAAGCAGGTTCTCCCTGTTCACAACGAACGGCACTGCGTCACGTATGTCGTCGGCGCCAAGGATGAACTGCGCAACTCGGGCCAGACCGATTCCCGCACCTGAGTGCAGCGGAATCTCTTTGTCCTTGTGTGCGTCCAGATACCAGGCAAAGTCCTCGTCCTTACCACCCAGAGCGATGAGTCGCTCGTACATGGTGCTGGACTTGAGCCGTGCTTCGATGGCGTCATGATCATGCTCTCGCTCAGCGGCACCAGCAGACTCCCCAGCGAAGGGAAGCAGTAGGTCGGTTGAGTTAACGACCCGCTCATCCTCATCGTTCTGCTTCATGTTGAAGAACTTGATTGGAAGCGGGTAGTGAGTGACAAAACACGGTCCGAAGTGCTCGGTGAGCGCGGCTTCATGAACCGATGTCAGGTCGTCTCCGAATGCAAGATCAGGGAACTGCGTGCTGAGCGCATCAACTGCTTGCTGATACGTGATCCGAGCAAACCGAAGCCCCATCAAGTCACGCGGAGACCGACCAAAGAGCGCCAGCTCTGCTGTGCAGCGAGTTGCTACCTCGGTTGCCGCAGATTGCACGATTCCGGCAAGGTGCCCAATGAGCTCGTCCAGATCACCAAGGTGCTCGATCTCAAACAGTGAGAACTGACACAGGTGACGATCGTCGGCTTCTGGCTCCATGCGGAAGGACTGAATCTCTGCGTATACGCGCTTCAAGTACGGTGTCAGCAGTTCAAGATAGAGCTGATCACTCTGAGCCAAGTACGCGCGCTCGCCAAAGTAGTCAACCTTGAACAGCGTATCCACGTTCTCGCATGCGCCTGTGATACCAACAAGCTCGGGCGCATTATGTACCCCAACAAATCCGTGACGCTCAACGTATGAGCGTGCTCCTCGGACCATGGCATCCCAAACCCGGATTACCGCAAGGCGGCGAAGCGTTGCCTCGTCAGTTGGAGCGGCCGCTAGTACTGGCACGGCTGACCCTGCGTGTGCGGTAATGCCTCGTGTTTCGTTGTC
>CAYTTD010000550.1:0-1579 GCA_964440595.1 uncultured Gaiellales bacterium | reverse complement strand
CCGCAATTTGTTGACGATTCGGCCTAGACACCACCCGTCACTCCGCCCCTGATTATCGAGAAAGAGCAGTACGGGTGTTGCGATGATTCAGAAGGGAAGAGTTGGCGCGGTATTACCGCGTCTAATGGTTAGCGCTTCTTGTGGTCGGTCAGTGATGACGCCACGAATCCGGCTGTTTGAGAGCGACCCGACAAGGTCTGATTCTTCGTTCAGGGTCCAGACATCTACATCAATTCCCCGTCTCTGCGCACCTTCCAGCAATCGTTCACTCAGCTGCCTGCGGTCGACGGCAATGTAGTCGGCCCCTGCTTTGGCAGCGCGGCGAAGCGGCAGCTGCAGCGGGTCCAGGATCTCGGCAGCGAATGGAAAGATGAAACTTTCCCGCAGCCACGGGAATATTCTTGGCGACAGCAATCCCGTTCGGGTTGACGGCCGATATTGCTCAACAGCCTTGATTGAACTTGTGTTGAAGCTCGTCACCTCAAACCGGTCATTTGCAAGACGTGATGATAAAAGGTCAACAACCTGTTTCTCGTACCCCTTGCCTTTCAATTCAACTGCCAGGCCAACGTTACCTGTGTTTGCGATATCTATGATTTCTTCAAGCCTCGGGAGGTGATATCCATCCGGTCCAACTAGTTCCGAGTGATTGTAATCCTCGATTTTCTTTCCCCTCACTACAGGGTCGTGGTGAATCACCAGGACGCCATCACGTGTTCGATGTACGTCTGTCTCTATGACGTCGGCTCCTGCAGCGACAGCCGCCTTCATTGAGGCTGCCGTGTTTTCGAATATCGTCTGGTTATCGTGGAGTCCACGGTGAGCAATGACGAGCGGCTTGCGATTGGTGCCAACACGTCTATGCGCGCGGTCAGAAGTCCAGCCGGGCGCATCGGGAATAGGTGTGCCTCTATCTATGTCATTTGCGTTTGAAGGGCGTGGGGCCAGATCAATGTGGTCAAGCACAACTGCCTGCCTGGTGCGAATTGCGTTCAAAACGTCCACGCCAAGTCTTGCCTCAAAGAATCCCGCTGCATCATTGCGACGAAGTGCCTCTGTTGCCAACCTGTAGCCAAGCTCATTGTTGTGCACATCCATGCGCCTTGAGTTCAGGTAATGTGGTCCAACAAGATGTGAGTCATTCTCATGCGCCATGCCTGCGTCCCGGGCAAGCTCGATTGCGTCATCGATATTCATTCCGGTATTTCGAACGAGTCTGCTGACGATTAACGCTGATGCATACGTGTGGCGAAATGCGTCGGGACCGTTGTCATACCCGTTTTTTTCTCCGCTTCGAAATAGAGTGTGCTCTGCTTTTCGCGCATCGCCTTCGGCTGTGAACATCGCATGCAATCGCTCTGGATGTGCGATGTTTCTGATTCCCATTGCAATCAGGTGGCGGTAGCCCATTATGCGGCCCGTTAAAGTGCCGTGCGGCGTTCCCCCCTGGCTGATTGGCTCATTATTGGATGAGTACTGCAGGTAGTCGCGGGCAGCTACTGCACCGCCTACCAGGGTACCGCCTACCAGACCCGCTCTGAGAATCAATCCAAGCACTTATCAGCACACACCTGAGTCA
>CAYTTD010000549.1:0-1595 GCA_964440595.1 uncultured Gaiellales bacterium | reverse complement strand
TGCTGATTCGCGTCCCTGCGAATCAGAGTCTTGCTCCATACACACACCACCCCAAACCGTGAACCAACCTGAACTTTGTTCACAAATCAGATTCAGATTACTCGTCAATTGAAAATCTTTTTGATGTGGTGGAGTTTGCGCAGGCAGCGCCAGCGCGAAAACCCGAATCGGCTTCCACCCAAACCGGCGGAAGCAAAACAACGCTTGTTGCCATCACAGGTTGAAACCGCCGCTTCGATTTGGCTGAAGGCGCATACACCGTCACTGCCAATTTTTTTGAGCTGTAATTGGCCGCCGTAACGTAGGCTCGAACATATATGCTTCACATGTTCATTTTCCCTCAACCTGTGGAGCAATGTGCCATGCAGTACCGCCAGCTAGGTAAAACAGATATCCAACTCAGCGTCATTGGCTTCGGGGTTTGGACGATCACCACCGGTTGGTGGGGCAAGTACACCGAGGACGAGGCAGTATCTCTGCTAAGAGCGGCTTACGACGCAGGCATTACCTTTTTCAACACAGGTAACGTATATGGTCCAGATGGTTACGGCGAAAAAGTAGTTGCGAAGGCACTTGCCGAGTATCGTGACAATGTAGTTGTTGCAACGACATTTGGTTACGACGTTGATGCACCGCGCGACGGCAAGTACGGGGGCCACTCTGAGCGACCTCACGACTGGTCCGCTGAGAACATCAAGAGATCACTTGAGCGTAGCCTCGAGAATCTCGGAACCGATTCGATTGACATCTGGCAGCTACACAACCCTCGGATGGACGCTCTTCAGAATGATGAGCTTTGGAATCTTCTCTACGATGTGCGAAGCCAAGGCATGGTAAAAGCGATTGGCCCTTCGATTGGTCCAGCCATTGGTTGGCGCGACGAAGGACTCTTTGCTCTGGAGGAGCGGGACATAGATTTCTTCCACCACATCTATAACCTGCTTGAGCAGGAGCCAGGCAGGGATTTCATTGAAGCCGCAAGTGAGCGAGAGATCGGCCTGCTAACGCGAGTGCCGCATTCTTCCGGCATGCTTGAGGGTAAGTACACCAAAGAGACAGTTTTTGATGACAATGATCATCGGGCTCATCGCACCAAAGAGTGGCTCGAAGAAGGTCTTCAAAAGATAGATAATCTGCAGTTCCTGCTTGAAAATCGTGATGGCAACGCAACCCTTGGCCAGGTTGCGCTTAAGTGGATCCTCGCTGATCCCGCTAACACCAGCATTCAACCCAACATCTATAACGTCGAGCAGATCCGTGAATTTTCTGGCGCTCCTGACATCGATGAATTCGATGCCGATGAGCTTGGCGAAGTGGATCTTCTTTACTCGACGAACTTTGGCATCGATAAGAGTTTGGCCAAGGCGTAAGACTCGACGGTTTGGGTTACGCCCGCGCTTTATAACATGCTAAAAGCCCATAATCCTCACAAAAGTCACGTACACATCGTGGGCTACACCAGCGTATCTCACAACGGTCACGCCCCGAGTTGAGTTTGTCGCCTCACAGGCAAGTGGTTTCAGGTGGTCGTTGCAATAACCGTTTGAATCCACCGTCATTTTTGTCGGAAATGGGATCGCCAGGATTGGACGGGC
>CAYTTD010000548.1:0-1608 GCA_964440595.1 uncultured Gaiellales bacterium | reverse complement strand
TTCAGTTGGTGGTAAGCAGTGGTTGCCTTCTTAATTTCGCCGCGAACAACATAGCCGTTCATGAGTACGCGACATGTCTCTTCACTGCCTGGGTCCCTCAGCAATATGTCCTCTAGACCGTCGATGCAGTCGGTCGTAATGCTGCGTGAGCTTGCGATTTGTATCTTTGATTCGTGGCGGGTCAGTTGATCGAGGGTGTGAAGGCATCTGTCTCTCACATTTACCATCCAATTGCTGAAGCCCGAATCCGGAAGAAAGACTCCTTTGTAGATTCGTCTAGCTGAATGGATTTGTTCGAGGGCTGTATCCTCATCCATGGCAAGAGCAAGTGCGCTGGTTTTTTCAAACTCAGCGACGTCGAAACCGCAGGCGTCACCCAAGATGAGGCGGGCACCACCTTTGGTGGTTTCCAACCTCGGTAATTTGGATTCAGTGCCGTCGGTGTCAAGGCCTATTGATTCCAATACGCTGCGAATTGTGGTTAGCAGCAGCGTCAATGATCGTCGACGGCCGACTCCATCATCTTCGGGCCAGATGTCTTCTGCCAAGCAATCCCTGTTTTCAACTGCGCCGTTGGCCAGCGCCATCCTCACAAGTAGGAGCTTTGCGCGATTACGCCGGTGCCACTCGTTGGCGTTGGTGAAGTTGCTTCCATGGGATAGCAAACGAAGTCCGCCGAGAGCCTCGATTCTTAGAGGTTGGCCTCTGCGGTCTTCTTCGGAGACCACCAACGATGGGCGTGGTGTTACTGTATTGGGTATCCAATCGATCTGGTTGATCAGCGTGTTGTCTTCAGTGGGTTTGATCGTGATGATGTGCCCGAATTCTTCTCGCACCTGTGTCAGCGTTGATCTGCCAATCATGGTTCCACAGGTGCTGCGAAAACGCTTCAATTGTTCAATACCAGTGTCCTGTGCAAGAAGAAGAACAACACATCCAGCCTTCTTTTCCTTCTTACCAACGAGGTGGATAAAGTCTCCCGTAGCTGCAAAGTGCATCGCTGCTCCGGAAGCCGAGACGGCATCATCAATCCTTCCTTGGTGAAGATGGCATGACGGTATGAGAAGCCTGCACCATGCCTCCAGGTATGGCACGGTTTTCTCCGTACAGAGCTCAAGTGCATGCTCGAGGTGAAACAATGCGCCGGCCACATTACCAAGCCACACCAAACCTCTTGCCGCGTGGATGCGCCAAATCACTCTCTCCTCGACGGCTCTAAAGGCTGATTTCTCCATCTCAATCATCCTAGTGATTGCGTCGTCAATTGCATTTGCATCGCCAGCAACTGCTGCCATCAGGATCATTGCTGGTGCAATACCTGCCATTTGGGCAACTGAGTGATCACTTGGGATGGATTCGCACTGCTCGAAGTGCAGGCGTGCACGCCTGATGTTTTCTTGTCTCCGGGTGTGGTCTGTCTCGTTGAACGCCAGCTCGGCGTGGCAGTGAACCAGTAAGGCGTGGAGGAACGAGGTAAACAATGACTCAGGTGCGAATCGACTGATTGATGTCTCGAGCAGCGACGTTGCGTCGTTGACCTGACCAGCAAGGATCTGCGCCCATGCAAGGTTCATCAATGCAACTTGGTGCTGCTCTATGGCATTTTCC
>CAYTTD010000547.1:0-1613 GCA_964440595.1 uncultured Gaiellales bacterium | reverse complement strand
ATTCCTGCCGATCCGCACTTCGCGGACTTCATCAAAGCCCAGCGACTTGAGCGCGCCCGCCACTGCCCGGCCCTGTGGATCCAGAACGCCCTTCTTCGGCATGACCTTGATTCTCCATATGTGAGCCAATTCGGCTGGTGCATCGCGGCGAGGCAGACCTGTCTGGTCGTCGACCAATCTTTCAAGAACGTGCTGATATGCGGGAACGATGTTAGTTCCGCTGCGCCTGAAGATGTCCTTATCAAACCGCTCCTGCTGCTCACCATCGACGCACCCCCAGATTCGACAGGTGTCAGGCGAAATCTCGTCCGCGACAACGATGGTGCCATCTTCGCGCATCCCGAATTCGAGCTTGAAGTCAACCAGCTCGAAACCAATGCCATGAAACACGCTCTGAAGAACCACATTGACCTTGAGTGCAGCATCGCCCAGATAGTGGAGTGCGCTCTTGTCCACAAGACCCAATGCGGTAATGTGCGACTCAGCGATCAGCGGATCACCCAGAGTGTCATCCTTCAGGCTGAATTCAACGGTTGGATGAGAAAGCCGCAGGCCTTCTTCAACCCCATAGTTGCGCGCCATGCTGCCAGCGGCGATGTTTCTTACGATCACTTCCAGAGGAATGATCTTCACGTTCCAAACCTCATGTCTATCGGGCGATAGTTCACGAATGAAGTGGGTGGCGATGCCAGCGGCTTCAAGGCGTCTCATCAAAACTGCTGAGATCTGAGCCGTAACACGGCCCTTCTCCATGAACTCCTCAAGCATTTCCCCGTTACCGGCCGTAACTCGATCCGTGAACTCAACGATGCATCGTTCGGGGTCTTCAAGCGCAACGATTCGCTTAGCCTTGCCCTCGTAGAGAATCTGATCCGAGGTTTTTATTGCGGCCGCCTGACTCATTTCGCATCTCCATTCTGGCCGCATCACCTGGTTACTTACCCGGCTACGACCTATGTCGCTTCTATCTCAAACGCCCCGAGAGGCGTTGCTTCTTCCCTCATTCTTTGCCTGTGTCTGACAAGCGCCATCTCCACACCGTGATCAAAAACCGCAACAATCTCAGCCGCCAGGAGGCCCGCATTTACCGCGCCATTTATGGCAACCGTCGCGACCGGGATGCCCTTGGGCATCTGGGAAATCGACAGAAGAGCATCCTGTCCACGCAGTGGACCTGCATCAATCGGAACACCAATTACCGGAAGCGTTGTAAACGAAGCCACAACGCCTGGCAGATGCGCCGCCATGCCTGCGGCCGCAATGATTGCTCTGTAACCAGAGCTGCGAGCACCCGTTGCAAGCTCCCGAACCACATCTGGCGCGCGATGGGCGGACGCAACCCTCACGTCCACATCGAATTCCAACGACTCAAGAATTTCAATTCCGGCCTGCATTACCGGAAGGTCGTTTGAGCTGCCAACAATCACCAGTATCCTGTGCGGAGCGGTGAGTGGCTGCTGCGTCATGCCGCTCATACTAGCCCGCCCCCCGGCGCATCCGTCAACCTACTGTCACAGGACTGTAACAGTAGGCAAGGGAATCCAGGAGTGCTGTTGCCACTTCGAAACAACGTAACACCGCGGCGTTTCAGTAGCGCGCCTCGAAACAACGCT
>CAYTTD010000546.1:0-1616 GCA_964440595.1 uncultured Gaiellales bacterium | reverse complement strand
GGTCAGCAGCAACCTGACTCAGCCTCCGCCCAGACGGATCGAGCCCCTTGGCTAAAGACAGATAGCTATCACTTCGACCGGCGAAGGTTGCCAGCGTCGATTGAAAAGCTCCCGTTGGCACAGCAATTACAATTGTGGACCAGCTTTGCTGGGCTGCGGCATCGACGGTCGTGACTTCTACATTCTCAGGCATTGAAATCCCAGGGAAATAAGCTTCGTTGGATCCGTCGCGCCTGATCTTCTCTGCATGGTCGGAACGCCTTGCGGCGAGAGTCAAAGAAATGCCTCTCGGGGCAAGGACGTGCGTAATCGCGGTGCCAAATGATCCGGCACCCACAACGAGCCATCTTTCCTGGTTGGATCCCACCACCACTATGACCTGTTCTGAAAATCAATCATCAATGGACAACCTTCAAATCCAAATTCCTTTCGCATCCTGTTCTCAACCGCCCATGCCCAGTTGCGCGTTACCAGGGCCCGATCATTGACTATGAACCGGAATCGCGGTGGAGACACCTGGTACTGTGCTCCAAAGAGCAGGTTCAATTTCCTGCTTCGCTTGCCGCGCCGTGAGGTGGGCGCGGGGAGTGATTCCTTTAGCTCGCCGAGGAACCTGTTGAGTTCGCTGGTCGAAATTCTCCTCGAACTGCGGTCATACAGGTCTATTGCCGCCTGCATTATCTTTGCTGTGTTTCTGCCCGTCAGTCCGCTGGATGTGATTATTGACGGGCGTTGCCTCAGCTTCTCAGAAATGGTGATTCGGATGTCTTCAAGATCCACGGTGCTCTTGTCCCACTTTGACAAAAGAATCAGGGTAGCGCATTGCTCCTGCCTGGCCATGTCAGCAATTGTGATGTCAGCCTCCCTTAAACCATCACTTGAGTCGACCAATACGAGGGCGACGTTCGCCCGCCCAGCTGCCTGCCGACTACGGACCTCACTGTAATACTCTAATGGGTCTCTATGGCCACCCTTTTTTTTGATCCCTGCTGTATCGACCAGCACGATTTCGCGACCCTCCCAATCAAGCGAAGTGTCAATGGAATCTCTGGTGGTGCCACGCTCATCCGACACGATCACGCGATCTGCACCAAGTATCGAATTCACCAGGGTCGACTTGCCGACGTTTGGCCTGCCTAGCACAGCGATTCGAATCCTATTGTCAACTGGCGGCTCGAACGAGTGACCGATCTCCAGAAGTCGCGCGACAATCAGATCAAGAAGGTCGCCGGTGCCGGTACCATGTTGACCTGAAACCGGAATCGGATCGCCCAACCCGAGCTGGTGAAAATCAAGTGCAAGCAAATCATTCTTGGAATTGTCCAGCTTGTTGGCAACTACAAGTACTTCTGCACCTTCTTTGCGAATCACTTTGGCCAACTCGAGATCGGCTGCTGACACTCCCTCCGCAGCATCACCGACGAGAAGGATCAGGTCACAATCCTTCATGGCTGAATTAGCCTGCTGAACAACCTGCCTGGCGATGTCATGTCGATCGGCCATATCAATACCGCCAGTGTCGACCAGGAGGAAGCGATGACCATTCCACTCGCACTCCACTTCTTTTCGATCACGCGTAACGCCTGGAGTGTCATGGACTATTGCCTCCCGCGTGC
>CAYTTD010000545.1:0-1617 GCA_964440595.1 uncultured Gaiellales bacterium | reverse complement strand
CCTGGCAATTCCACCTCGGCTTCGTGATCAGTGCCGTTTACGTTCATACGTAACAGCATGCCAGATCCTTCTCCAGCACTCATCGAGAAACACGTCCCGCGATTACTGTTTCGTCTTTTCCAAACAGATCGTCGATGATCCATCCCAGAGATCGTCTGGCAAGAACCACAAGCGCATGACGCCTGAAACGTGCGCTACCTCTGACGTCGTCAATCGGTTGTGCTGCACCACACACCAACTCTGCAAATTGATCAATCACGGCGGAGGAGAAAATCTCCGCTGGCTGCTTGCCGCGCAAGTCACCTTCAATGCCTTGCATCTGTACCTTGAGGAAGTTCTCTGCTTCAACAGCCTGAATGATTGTTGGGCCTGCAGAACCAATACCAGTGCCGACATACCCTTTCTCAAAATCTATATGACGCGCAAAACCGGTTACTGAGATCCCCATTGCATTTCTGGTGACGATTTTGCAGCACTGTTGGGAGGCAAGGTGCCTGGCCGCGCAAACTGGCATGTGAATACGCGTTACAAGCTCGTCATCTTTGGCAGCGCTGCGCTTAGGTGCAACCACCCACTCAGACGCTGGTATTCGTCTTGCGCCACGCTCCGCAGAAGCAACTTCAATCTGCGCACCAACTGCCACCAACACAGGCAGCGAATCACCGGCAGGTGATGCTGTCGCGATGTTGCCCCCGATGGTTGCGCGATTCCGTATCTGGGGCGAGCCAACTGTGCGTGCAGCCGCTGATAGAGCGGGAGTTGCATTGACGATGCGATCGTCGCGCTCGATCTGAGTGAAGGTAGTCGCTGCTCCCAGAGACAGAGTTGAGTCGCTCAGTTCGCATCCACCTAGCTCGGAGAGTCGAGAGATATCAAGCATGGCGGCTGGACGAAAGTGATCGAGATTCAGACCAACCATTACGTCGGTGCCACCTGCAACCGGTGTGGCATGTGGCATTTCGCGCTTAATCTCAAGCGCCTCATCCAAGGTATTTGCACGCAGAAATTGCAACTTAAAAACCAGCCCCGCAAGAATCTGTCACCGGGTCAACTCAGGCAACCCTCTGTTCTGATGTGCATACTATCCTCTACATGCCCCCGAGACAGCGCATTGACATTGCAGAAAAGGTAAAGATCTGGCTGGCAGAAGGCCACTCCCTGGCGATTGCTACGGTGGTGGGGTCATCCAGCAGCCTGCCCAGAGGGGTTGGGGCGTCTCTATTGATCAGGGATGACGGAATCTGGGCTGGCGGTTTGAGCGGAGGATGCGCTGAGATTGAGGTAATGGAGGTTGCCAGGCGGCTACTCGCCTCAGACGCGCCGGTTTCAGGCCCCCCAAGCGCGGTTGTTTTTGAGATGGCCAAGGACACAGGCATCGAAAGCACAGGGCCTCAGTGTGGCGCGACTTTGACCATTCTGGTTGAGGTTATCGATCAAGCCCTGGCTGAGAGTCTCACGACCATTGTTGACGCAGGAGCCAATGGTTTGTCCTGCCGACACGAGCGAACATACGTTCCTGCTGTGGCAGCATCCGATGGATCTTCCACAAATTTTCCGGGCATGCTTGTTTCATCTTCTTCAAGAACAAGCACGATCGTCACGATCGAAGACCAGCCA
>CAYTTD010000544.1:0-1652 GCA_964440595.1 uncultured Gaiellales bacterium | reverse complement strand
CCTCGCATCATCGTGCCTCTGTCCAGCCACAGGCTGCTGGATCGGACGCTGGTCTACACCTCGATAACCAGGGCGCAACGGCAGGTGCTGCTGGTGGGGGACGAGTCTGCCGCGAGGGCTGCTGTCGAAGGAGTTCCGCGGGCGGCTACGCGGCAGATCGCGCTGGACCTCCATTTGGCAAAAATGCTCACGTAGCGCGAGCTCCAGTTG
The DNA here is from genome assembly GCA_964440595.1 of uncultured Gaiellales bacterium. GTDB lineage: Bacteria > Actinomycetota > Thermoleophilia > Gaiellales > SKUG01 > CAYTTD01. The sequence goes on along the minus strand of CAYTTD010000544.1, from coordinate 1,442 downwards.
TTCGGCCTGAGCCAAAACTTATGGTTACACTTCGTTGGCTGCACTGTGGTTGGGCCAGTGCCAGCAGGGGCGTGGCCATCAGCGTAGAAAAAGAAAAAGCTGCCTCAAGGGCAGCTTTTTGAAGAGGTGGGTCAGGGGCACTACTAGCAGACCGTTCGTACCGCTGACACGTCGTTGCGCCACAAGGGCGCTTCTCATGGATCAGTATAACAGGTGTGACCAACTCGTGCTTAGTTTCTGTACCAACCTCCAAATTTCATCTGTTGAGACGGCGCTTTCAGCAAGCCGACTTGGCTCATACCAAACTCTAGTCGGTGCATCGACCATTGATTCTGCGGTTGGGGCATACATCTGGGGGTTGGAGCTCAACTCGGCCCTTGCTCCCTTGCTGAGCATGGTGGAAGTGGTGCTTCGAAATAGCATCCACAGTGCCGCATCGGCTCAGTTCGCGAAACCACGCTGGTATCAGGACGTCCTGAAAAACGAGGGGGATATGCAGTTTCCGTTGAAGGTAGCCGCAGACCCCACCTTGCCTCAACGCTACTACCGGCCAGGCGTGCAGCCGTACGACAAGCGGAAGGTCTGGGTAGGTACCCAGCAGAAGAGCTTGAAGCACTGGCGTTCGCAAGGCGAAGCGCGCATGGACGATATTGTTCATCGCCTGACTCAAGACGGAAAGCCAAACACTCCCGACCAAATCGTAGCCCACGCTATGTTTGGCTTCTGGCTTGTGATCCTGGGGCCGACATTCGAATCGACCACCGACCCTCTTGCTTTGTGGCCTAACTGTCTGGCGGCTACCTTCCCGAACGACCCGGCCATGACGAGAGCCCGGGCGCACCAATTGCTGGTACGCATCAAAGACTTGCGAAATCGGGTCTCGCACCATGAGCCTGCATGGCGTTTAGCTCATCCGTTGACACCTGCCGGTGTCAATGCCACTCTGACAGACTTGGTGACGGAAATTCGCGAGCTGCTCAGTGCAATGGCGCCGGAGGTCACGCAGCTCTTGGTCAATGCAGGGCTTTTCGACAGACTCAGCTGGCTGCTTGACCCGCAGACTATCGCAGCCTTCGCCGGCCAACACACAATCGCCGCGGTCGACTTGCGAGCTCTTTCCAGGAAGGTTAGAAGACTGGCCAGACAGACTCACCGCAAGGCCTCGGCACCTATCCCACAGCCCAATCGCTCAGTCGCTCTGCGCCATGCGGGCAAAACGCTCATGACGGTAGTGCCTCACTATTAAGGCTGTCCACGCGACTTCAAACCGCATCTGACCGGTACCGGCATATATGCGCAACTGGATGCATATTATTGCATCAGCTACTCTACATAGACAAATCACTCACACACATCCAACATCGTTGAGCTTTTTGCCTAATATAAAGGTTCGAGTCCCTCCGGGCAGGCCAGCTTCTTTCCCCATTCGCAGCACTCAAGGG
>CAYTTD010000543.1:0-1653 GCA_964440595.1 uncultured Gaiellales bacterium | reverse complement strand
CCCCTTGCCTCAACGGTCACCCACGCGCAAGAGCGTGGTCAATTGAGCGCTTACAATCCAACGACGCCGGCGTGCTCGACTACCGCAAATTCGGCCGCCTGGCCTACGTCTACTGTGGCAAGCGATTGCCCTTGGTCGTCCTCAAAACCAATGGCTGGTATATCGGCACTGCCGATGATGACGGCCCTTGCAGTCGTGAATCCAACGAGTACTACCCAACCATCGAGGCAGCGCAAACCGCACTGCGCGATGGCACGTGGACTCAGAAGATGAACCCATAAAGCTTGCGCTGCATCGCCACCCGACGGGTGTGTCCTGCAGCTTCCATCCTGCCCGTCGACCTCGCCATTGCGCGTTGTCGATGGTGCAGCGATGTATCCAGGTGCACGCAGAGGCTTCTTCAAGGGTCCCTGCCCTTGATGAGGCTTTTGCGGCCTCTCTCAGCGTGCTCGACACGCCCAACGTTGGTGTTCGCACCAACCGTGCAACCAGAGCGACGACTGGCTCAGACAGTCGTACCCTTGACATTGACGCTTTGGCTCCATTGAGCGTCTGACAGCCAGGCCCGATCCCCTCGACGGCTTGGCTGTCTTGAGCCCCCGTAGCACTGATGAGCCGCCTGGAGTTACCACGGCGAAACCTGTGCACCTGGTGCCCGGTCTGTTACTCCGTAACTCCCTTTGTGTGCCCCCGTGGCCACGTCCCTTTCGCTGATCGCTCTTTGATTCAGCGGACCTTCACCGGTCAGAGCATTTGTCCTACCTCAACCCGCGTCGAACGAGATCCACGCGCAAGCGAGGTGTCTCCGACTGCGTTTTTTCAAAACCATTGGAGATATCGAATGAACCAAGTCAACGACCCGCAGAACACGGCCTATCACCACGCTTTTTCGAGCTGGCTGAGCGAGTGTTCTTCTGAAGACGCAGACCGACTCGACGCTTTGCAGGCGCAGCACCCCAGCAACGAGGTGCGCCCCATGAAAAGCTTCATCAGGGACTGTCTGAATGACCCGGTGTTGCGTGACCAGCTCCTTCAGAGCCTGGTTGCACAACTGCAAATGGCGAATTGGCTGCCGGCACAACCGTGCGGCGCAGCTGCTTGAGTTTTTCCCAAGCCGCTTTTCCATCAGGTTCTTCAAGCAATCGTGCGACCTCCGCATGAAAGTTCGCAGGACCTGATCCATGGATCACCGTAAATTGAGGGGCGCTCTGTTGCATCCCCCAAGTCTTACACAATTCACTTCAATCCCAGGAGATTTTCACCATGACCACAGCAACCGCCCCTGATACCTTCGCCACCGGTATGGTCCGAATTACCGTCGATGTTCCGGCCGACAAGGAAGTAGAGTTTCAACAGCTTTGGATGCAGATCCTCAGCGGCGAAGACAACCCAGTCACTCGCAACATCGATCGAGCGAATCGAACCCGTGCCCACGTCGCGACTGAGGGCGTAGCCGCACTCAAGCGACTGTACGAAATCGCATTGCGCGATTCCGGTCAATGTCGCATCGTGGCCAGCTTTCTGGCGGGGCTCTACAACGGGCAACGCTTCCCGTTTGATTTGACCGATTTGCGTTGCGTAGACGATGCGATCTCCGAGGATTGCATGGCGCTGCTCCGCATGGACGCACGTCAATGCGAACAGGAGGTCCAC
>CAYTTD010000542.1:0-1668 GCA_964440595.1 uncultured Gaiellales bacterium | reverse complement strand
GGCATCGATCTTGCCATCACCGTTGCTGTCGTAATCGGCCCCCATGAACTCAGCGAAGCTGTCTGTGCACTTGAAGCCCTTCTGGCGTGCATATTCACACATCCAGTAGTTGATGGTGGCCATTGCCGGCAGAAACTTGTCGCGGATATTGATGGTGGTGCCGGTGCTGGCATCCTTGCAGCTGCTTTGCACATTGTCGGCGTTGTAGCCAGGGTAGAACAGGTTGGAAATCACCTTTAGCTTGACGCCGGCGTAGGCGTTGGCACTGATGTAATCCATTGCCTTGGCGACATAGGTTTTGCAGTTGCTGACAGCGGTATTGAGGCCGCTGTAGTCGCAGGTGCCAGTCTGGCTCTTGAATGCAGAACGGGCCTGCAGGCCATCGTTGCCACACATTTCAAAGGTGACGACACGGGTGTTTGCAGCCTGCATGTACGAACGCTCTGCGACGATCTTGTTGTTGTAGACGTCCGAAGCAATCGCACCCGACTTGGTGCGGCGTACGCTTTCGATATCGGCATTCCAGAGTGCCGAAAGGTATTCCGCATCCACGGTCGGCGCAGAATATTTGGCCGCGTTGGTTGTGGAGCCGTTGTAGCCGGCGTAGATCGAATCGCCATACGCCACCACGCGGTATTTGGTGCTGGTGCTGGCACGATCAATGGTCCAGGAAACGTTCTGGTTCAGGGTGCTGCCCAAGGCTGGCGCGCTGAGCGCGATCATGGCAACGGCTGGCAACCAGCGAGAAGCGGAAGTGAAACGAGATGCTTTCATTGTATTTATTGCCTCTAAGGTGATTCAGTGCTTTGTTCGGTAAGTGTGGATATTATTTTTTTCGTCGATTTTGTTGTTTTTCGCCGCACAACGCCGCCCGCACAATCTTTGATGATCAAGACTGTTCAGGCAAGAACAACGCGGTCCATGCAGGCTGCAAGATTGGACACCACCAATCAAGTGTCAATCCCGGAAAAAAGTGGCCAATTCCGGGCAAAATGAACAAAAGATAGCCAATTCATCAATTGTTTCATCTATCACAACCAACTGGTTGTGGGTTTATCTGATTGAGCCAATTTTTTTGGAAGCCACATGTTACCTGACTTTTCGCGCTAAACGTCAGAACCGATCGAATCCAATGGTATTAGTGGCGGTGAGTATGATGACTCTGGCCAACACCGTGTATGCGCAGAACGGCCAGCTGGACTACGGCTTCAGCGAAGCGGATCTACCGGAGTTGTTTCAGTAGGAGGGATCGGGTGGCCGCCCATGAGTTGCTTCAGCGTTTCCTCAACACCCTCGGCCTTAAGATTTCCTTAAGGATTTCACTTGTGCCATCGGGTAATTCCCGAAAGTGCGCGTGAATTGCCCTGGCTCAAGGGGATGGTTGGTTTAGCTTTCCCTTAATAACTGTTGGGTGTTAAATCCGGCTATGCCGTCGCGTTCAAGGCGATGGCGCACCTTAGAGTGAATGCAAAGGAGACAACACCATGAAAAAGTACTCTCGTCTTTATTCTGCAATTCTCATCGCGGGTATTTCGATGGGTTCCCCCGGGTGGAGCAGCGCGGAAGAGCCTCAGCAGGACCGTGATCGTGACCAGACCCGGGAACAGCTCCAGGATCAGGATCGTGATCAGCTTCAGGATCAGGACCGCGATCAGCTTCAGGAGCGTG
>CAYTTD010000541.1:0-1669 GCA_964440595.1 uncultured Gaiellales bacterium | reverse complement strand
TTGCTGGCGGTAGCCGGGTCTTTCCTGTAGGGTGCAAAGCATGCTGGTGCTGCTGCGGCTGAAGATTCTTCCGACGTGCAGATTGGCCTCACCGTGGCTACCAGTACCGCGGTGGCCCCTGGGCTGACATCTGGCAGCACGGGTGTGCGTTTAGCGGACCTCAGCACTCCCGGTGTGCCTAAGACCGAAGTCAGCTCAGGTTGGAAGCTCAGCACAAACTGGAGTGGCGGCTATGAAATGAAGGTGGCATCTTCCACCGACCCTGCCATGAAGGCGACCGATGCTGTAAACAGTGAGGGTGAAGTGCAAAACTTCTCCGACTTTACAACGGGCGGGTGCCCTTGCGACTGGAGTACATCTGGATTCACGTCAGGCGTGTATGGGTATTCTGCCGATGTCAGAACCACATCGGGCGCGACCGCCGATGGTTCAAAGTGGGGCAGCTCATCAAACAGGAAGTGGCGGGGATTCACACGAGACTCATATACGGTCTTCACAACGCCTGGGGGTACAGGTGCTTACGAGATGGATCTTTATCTTCGAACCGAAATACCGGAAACCGCTGCTCAGCCAGCGGGGTCGTATCGATCAACTACCGTAATAAGCGTTGTGCCGAACTTGCTCTGAGGCACGGAATCAGGAATTTGATGCTTTGGGCGCTCTTTTTTGTTGCGCCGTTTTTTGTGTCTCCGCAGCCATTTGCAAGCGCAGGTCAAGTGCCTTCATCCGTTGACTCGGGAGTGCTTGTTGTTTCACCTGTAACTGCAGAGGTAAGCGTCAAGGCAGGTGAATCAGAGTCGGCTTACCTGAACATCTCCAACAATACTAGGCAGGCGTGGACAGTTCGGATCAGATTGCTCGACGAGAGAGGGTCGCAAAAGGGTAGTGGCGTTGAGGTGGTGGAGCGTGATGACCTTGGCAGTGAAGATGTCAGGGCCGTTGCCACAGAATGGAGTCGGGTTCTTGTTCGCGGGAAACAGATGTCTCGGGCAGATACCTTCGTTCTTGACTCGGGGCAGCGTCAGGAAGTTGAAGTAAAGATTGCTCCCCCGGCAGAGGCCTTGGGCGGAGGCCGGGCAATGCGAATAATCTTTGTTGCAGAACCCCTGCAGGAGAGCGGAGGTGTGGGATTTCAAACGTCAATCGCAAGCCACGTGCTGATCACACTCAAGGGGCGCGTTCTGCGTCGTCTTGAAGCCGATTTCGTACCTGAGTCATCGTGGAGTTCTGATGGCAGGGTGAAAGGGCGTCTTACTCTGAGAAACCTGGGACATGCCATCGAGCGGATTGATGCCAGGGTGACGCTTGACGGGATAAGAATTATTGGCGTTGGGGGGGAATCCCGCCGAATTCAGGGTTATCTACTGCCCGCAGCCCAAAGATCTGTACCGGTCGAGATCCGGGCCGAACGAGGCATTGGAATTGCTCGGGCAGTACCAACTCTCAAGTCGGGCAAAACCGGTTACCCGGTCGAGGTTGAGACAACAGGAAAACTCCTCTATTTTGTGCCAATTTGGCTCCGGATCGGATTGGGGCTAGTCGTGCTAAGTCTCGTAGGTGCGATCATCGCAGCACTGGTGCCTGGAAAACGACGGCGCTACACGGATTATGAAAATGACTGGCATGATGAGGATTCAGACTCATAATTTCACTCATTCATGCCGATACT
>CAYTTD010000540.1:0-1682 GCA_964440595.1 uncultured Gaiellales bacterium | reverse complement strand
CCATGGATGTTCCTGAGCCAACAATGATCCATTCCGGTTCCACAATGGATCTATCTGAGAGCCGCATTCTGCACGCCGACAACATGGCGATACTTCCAACGCTGCGTGACGGTTCATTTCAGATGATCTACATAGATCCGCCGTTCAACACCGGCAAGGTCCAGACGCGGCAGAGGATGAAGACCGTGCGAGACGGGTCAGGTGACCGTGTTGGCTACCAGGGGCGCCGCTATACAACTGAGTTGCTGGAATCTTCCTCATACCGCGACGATTTTGATGACTTTCTTGGTTTCCTGGAGCCACGTTTTTTGCAGGCACATCGGTTGCTGAACGAAACCGGCACCTTTTACTTCCACATTGATTATCGTGAGGCTCACTACTGTAAGGTGCTTCTAGATGAGGTCTTTGGACGCGAGAACTTTCTGAACGAAATCATCTGGGCCTATGACTACGGCGCGCGGTCAAAGAAGCGCTGGCCAGCTAAACACGACACGATCCTCGTTTACGTCAAGAACATCGATCAGTACTACTTTGACAGCGAGTCCGTTGATCGCGAGCCCTACATGGCACCGGGACTTGTAACGCCTGAAAAGGTTGCTAAGGGAAAGCTACCTACAGACACCTGGTGGCACACGATCGTGCCGACCAATGGCAAGGAGAAAACCGGCTATCCGACGCAGAAGCCCGAGGGCATTATCCGTCGAATGATTCAGGCGTCGACCCGTGAAGGAGATTGGGTCCTGGACTTCTTTGCTGGCAGCGGAACAACCGGCGCCGTCGCCAAGGCTCTTGGCCGCAACTTCGTTCTGATCGATAGCAACCCTGATGCCATCGAGGTAATACACCAGCGCCTGTTTGCCGGGTAGCGTTACGATAGTGGTGACCGGTCCCCAGTTATCGGGTCTGGTGATTGAAAATCAATGTTGGATAATCACGGTTATCCAACATTGAGATAGGGCAACAGCAGAGTCATTGGCTGGAAAACATGTGCACAAATGGAAACATTTGGGTACTTATGAAGCTGTGAGTGATGTGGAACAGAAACGTGAGGACGTGCGGGTAAATGTACACCTGCCACTTCAGCTACGTGTGAGTGGCTACCCGGCTCAGGATATTCGAACTCGCGATCTGTCTGGAACTGGTGTTGGTTTTGCAACCAGGTTGCCTGTTGAGATGAACCAACGTGCATCAGTGACCATTATGTTTGATGGTTGGGAGTTTCGAAGTGACGTGGAGATAAAGTTCGTCAAGCCAATAATCGCTGGAGTCCAGGTTGGCGCACAATTTGTAGATTTGGTCGAATCAGATTACGAGCGAATCGTAAAGATCGTATTTGAATACCAACAGAGATCGCGCGCAAAATAGCTAGCCTTCGCGATCAACAAATCGTGGTGCTGGCGTGTGCGAAGCGCCGAGCGGCGAGTACCCCGATATCTTCCTGGCAACGTTCATTTCATCGAGCTTGGTAGCTGCCTCGTTCATCAACTTGTCTGCGAGTTGCATGTTGCTATCGTGAAGCTCAATCAGCGTCGAGAGCTGATCACGATTTCCTTCTTCCAACTGCATTCCCATTAGCTGTTTGAACAGCTCGTCGTACTTCTGACGAAATTCCTGGCTTTCTTCCCATTCACCATCAACGAGGAGCCGGTTCTCTTCGCGCGCACAGATAATCAATTGATTCA
>CAYTTD010000539.1:0-1685 GCA_964440595.1 uncultured Gaiellales bacterium | reverse complement strand
TGTTAAACGGAACGATTGGATTAATGATGATCACGAGGTCTGCGCCATGGCGAACAGCGGTTTCGATGTGGGCATGACTCCTGACACCACCATCAACAAACTCGCGTCCACGAATTTCGACGCCTGAATAAACCAATGGAAGCGAAGCTGAAGCTGCAGCAGCTCGGCTGATTGGCACCTCATCCCAACCAGTATCACCAAACACGACCGGCTCAGCGGTATCAAGATCTGTCGCGACGATGTACAACTCGTTGGCGAGCTCACGAAAGTCATCGGTGAATCCGTCATGGTCAAGTTGCCTCTGCAGCATCTCAGTCATACCGTCAAGTGAATAAAAACCACCGGGCGCGAGTTCAGCGAGCATTGTTGCCACCTCAACCAGGCTCAGGTGACGAAAGTTCAGTGCGATATCCCGCAGGATTCTTGCAGCATTGAATGGAAGCTTGATTCCACGATCAACGATCTCCCGAACGTTGGGTCTCATAAGCGCAGACAGATCGAGCGGCTCGTAACCCGGTACCTCGTCACCATCCAGTAGCTGCATGAGTTCTTCAGGACGAGCACCGTTTGCTACAAGTGAACCAATGAACGCTCCACAGCTTGTGCCGACATACACATCAAAATCGTTCACGCTGTAATCAACACCAAGCAGGTCAAGAGCCCGCAGCGCGCCAATCTGATAGACGCCACCGACAAAACCGCCGCCAGTTAAAACCAGCGCCGTTTTCGAGCGACCGTCAGAGCGACCATCACGCGCCCTTTCAGCCTCCTTGATATCCACTACATTTCCCAACCGATCAACTTCTTTCATCCATATTGGTGCTGCATGTCAAACATACCAGCAGGACCAGTTGCTTCTGCTGTCGGCATCATTCAAGGAATTATTGAATTATGTGGTGATATTGATGAGCCTGCATCAGCCGACGCGAACCGCACCCACATAACTACCAGAACCGTAACGATCGTTCATCGAATCAACCCGGACAAATGCACCCGAATGCGGCGCATGCAGGTAGCTGCCACCGCCAACGTAGATACCCACGTGACCAAGGCCTGAGAAGAACACGAGATCGCCCACCTGAAGCTGTTCACGCGTTACGTGCGTACCGGCATTCCACTGCGAGTAGGACGAATGCGGCAGCGAGATTCCAGCCTTCGCGTAGGCATACATCACGAGGCCTGAACAATCGAAACCGCTAGGTGAAGCGCCGCCCCATACGTAAGGCGTGCCGATGTACTGCATGGCAATCGACGCACCCTGCGCAGCTGCACCGCTTGCCGGTGGAGCTACTGGAGTTGAAAGGGCCGCACCTGTGTCGGTGCCGAGTGGCGCAACTGCACCTTCCGCGCTGCCAACTGGATCTGCGGGGGTACCCCCATCAGGATCATTGGCGCCGCCAATCTGGGCGTTCTGCGCGGACTGCTGTGCCAAGATCCTCTCTCGCCGCTCCTGCGCACGACGCTCAGCCTCAACCAGTTGCCGAATCTCAGCGTTGACAGATCCCAACACCTGCTCGCGCTTTCGAAGCTTGGTCTCCATTGTCTTCTTGTCGGCTCGCACCTGCTTTACGACCTTCAGGTGCTCAGTGCGCGAATCCTTCAACTCGCGTCGGTGCTTTGAGACTTTTACCCGCAGGCCTTTTATCTCGTCAACAAAATCGGCGTCCTGCCTGGTTACCTGCGAC
>CAYTTD010000538.1:0-1692 GCA_964440595.1 uncultured Gaiellales bacterium | reverse complement strand
ACCGAGTAAGAAGGCGCTCCAGTCGTCATCAGCATGCGTTTCTCTGCCCTTCGGATGTCCTCCGGGGTGATCTTGCCATTGGCGTCAAGATCTGCGAGGTCGTAAGGATGCTTGATCGGCTTACCTGATCGGGCTGCAATCATCTTCAGATCTTTGCCCGTGATTGATCCTGACCCGTCAACGTCCCCCCAATATCCCGGCGTGAGATTCCTGGCCTCTACCTTCAATTCTGAAGTTGGTAGAACGCGATACTCGTTAAACGAGTAGTCGAGCGGGCCCTGAACCCCTTTGACACGGTCACCGATTCGCAGCCGCGGTGACTTGACAATGTCGCCACTCACCCTGATGTGCTGCGGGGTTTCATCCATGTCATACTCACGAGCCAGCTTGTGCTTGAGGTCAACGATCGTGAACAGCTCGTATCCTGTGGTCGGGCTTGTCACGCGCCCCGCTTCCATGCTTACCAGCATGCCCTCATGGTGTTCAAAGTATCGCTCGGCATCTGATGCGCCCGTTGGAGGCTTGAGCGCCACCGCTTTGGGAACGGCTCCAGCGCCTCCCTTGCTCACGATTTCAAACGGCTTGGCGAAAATGCTCGTCATGCCTTTGACCTCTGCTACCTTACCGATGACCTTCACAGTCATGCCTGGCAGCAGCTCGACACCTTCCACGGCATCTACTGTTGCCCTGATGGCATCTGAGGTTCTGGGGTTGTTGTCGCCTGCAGGATCCTGCACCCAAACATCAATCCGATCGCGCCCTCGGCTATCGGTAAATGGCTTTACCGCAGTTATGACCCCACTGGTCTCTACCTCCTGATTTACGTAAGGAGACTCCGTCCGGGTCGATTGGATCTTTGGAATGGAAAGGCGGCGCGGGCCTTCCATTGGTGCAGAAATGGTCATGTAGCAAGTTTGTCTTGCCTTGAATGGCGCCGAATGCAATTTGCTTGAAACATGGCCGGGCACCCGGTTTGCGAGCCCCAATCAGGCCACCGTTATGTGCAAGGCTACTTTACGACGATGTTAACCAGACGACCTGGCACGTGTATCTCCCGAATGACCTGCTTGCCGTCAAGCCAGGACGCTACCTTTTCGAGCGACTTGGCCGCAGCAATTACATCTTCTGCAGAATCATCAGCGGAGACTTCGATCTCGCCACGTAGCTTGCCGTTGATCTGAACTGCCAGCGTCACAACATCCTTGCGCAAAAAGTCAGGGTCGGCCTTTGGCCAGGGAACCTGCCAAAGGTCACTGCCACCGAGTAGATCAAAAAGCTCACACGCTATGTGCGGCGCAAAGGGATGAACCAGTGACACGAGCGTCTGGCATGCGAATCTTGCCGAATCCACCACTATTGGTTCGGGGTCAAAATCCCCGTCTACCATTCCACTCACGACACGCGTGGTCTCATTAGTCAGCTCCATCAACGCCGCGATTGCGGTGTTGAAATGAAATCTTGGATCAATATCCTCAGAGACCTTCTCAATGCAAACGTGCGTTGCCGACAAGAGCTGCAGCGCACGTGGATCACTAACCTCACTTTTTACAAAGCCGGGCGCCAGAGAACCAAGCTTTTCAGCACCTGAACCACTCAAGCGAACGACGTTGTGACAAACCCTCCACAGCCGATCGAGAAATCTTCTTGTTCCCTCGATGCCATTGTCCTGCCATTCGGCATCCAGGTCAGGAG
>CAYTTD010000537.1:0-1697 GCA_964440595.1 uncultured Gaiellales bacterium | reverse complement strand
GGAGCGAAGATCCCCCATCACAAAGACCAGATTATCACGTGGCCAAACACAATGTATCCAGCAATTGTCCGCAAATCCCTACCTAGCGAGAGGAAAATCTTGCTTGGCTTGTGCAACGTGCGCAATGGCCCGCTGAAAGAGATTGATTGCTGTGGTGTCACTCCATGATCCCGGATCGGTGTTTCTGGATCGAAGATACTCTACGCCCTGCGTGGCATAGTCCCGGGCGGACGTGAGACTGGTCACCGCGCTGGCACGGGCCTTTGACTTGCCGGCCGAGGCAAGAACTCCATCGACAATATGGATTCCTACAGTGGCGGTTCGAATGGCAGCCTGAATGTGCTGATCACTAACGACAGGGTCGGTGCCCAGGCCCGGAATGTGCCGCACCTGCTCTTTCGTTCCGCGAAATGCCGTCAACAAATTGACGATATGCAGGGGTAGTTGAGCCGTTGGTATCTTGAGTGCGTTTATTGGTGAGGCCATAGTTGCACGTACTCCTTCTTCCATGAAGAAGCGTACCGGCCGGCAGACTGCCTCTGGATCGCGAACGCCGGTTCTTGGCCTCACTTTGCGGCCACACGTCCTACCTGACCCAGTTCAACAGTGGAATCGTCGCCCGCCTCGGTCAGCGGATTGACGGTATTGCAGAGGTATCCGCGGGCTCGGGAATCAACTAGTAGCGCACCATTATGGAAGAGGAGAAATCCAGGTCACAGTCGCCCGATTAGTGCCTTGCGTGCCAATAGTTGCCGCTAGCGGGGCGCCGGTGGTCTGGCGTCCCTCTACTTCGACGTACTCTCCTGCGTCGAGTTGCACAACCACGCTTGCTGAGAGATGAACGTCGAACGTGTCAGCCGAAGTAGCGTTTCCGGTCTGAGAAGCAAGACGCTCAAGGCCAATTCGTCGAATCACTAGCTCTCGAGGCCCTCCCGCTGCAGCAACAAAACCGATGCCCGCATCAACTCGATATACGCCGTCAATTGGGGCAGTGATCCGAGACGGATTGACCAGTGGGTCGTGCATGTTTGCGTTGTCAAAGACCTCAGTGTCAAACGGAAACGGATGGAAAGTTGAGTTAGGAAAATCCAGAGCTGCCGAATGCGTGAGCGACACCATCGGCGGCGCGGTTAGCATTCCAGTGGTTACGGAGCCCGCTTGACCACTCTTCACAAATCCTGCCGCAGGGGTACCTCCCAGTTGAGACGCATTAGTTGCGTTGGTGGCGTTGGTGGCGTTGGTTGCTTGGCTCACCGCTGAACTGGTGGTTAGGTACGAGCTTGCGGGCACTCCACCGAGCTTCGACGCATTGGGTACGATGCCTAAGGACGCCTCGCGAATCTCGGTTCCGCGCAGGGAGTTAGCCTTGATCTTCTTACCATCTACAGAGCGGTTCTTTAGAGCCTTTCCGTTAATCGTGGCTGCAGCATAGGTGGTACCTCCCAGACTGATCATCACGGCAGTGAATGCCATCAAATTGGCAAAAGACATGTGGCGACGTATTGGAGTGAGCAAGCGCATAGTGGCCACGGTACCCGACGAGGGGTGCCCGAAACCGCGCACCACCAGAAAGCTCGTTACTTGATCACATCACCTTCAACAAGGCGCTCATTGGTCACAACGTCGCATGTCAGAGCTACCCTCGACGCACCGCCTGCAATGAAGGTTACTGATCGACGATGCTTTACGTCCACGAG
>CAYTTD010000536.1:0-1711 GCA_964440595.1 uncultured Gaiellales bacterium | reverse complement strand
GGTTATCTCGGCCATCCTAATTCTGCTTTTGATCGGATTGGTGTTCCTGGTGATAATTGCGGTGGCCTGGCTGATTCTGGTTCTGGTCGCGTCGGTCAAGGCGCTAAATGGTCAGAGATTCAAATACCCACTGACTATTCAGTTCCTGAAGTAAAGTGGCCTGTTACCTGGTTTTTTGGGTTTGGGGTGGTGTGTGTCTTTTGCAAGACACGCTTACCTGAGCATTCATCCGGATGCTCAGGTTTTACGCTGCTGATGCGCGTCCCTGCGAATCAGAGTCTTGCCCCATACACATACCACCCCAAACCCCTGAACCAACCTGAACTTAGGTCACAAGTCAGATTCTGATTACTCATCACTTAAGATCCTTTTTGGTGTGGGGTGTTCGGGCAGGCAATGCCAGCTCGAACACCCGAGTCGGCTTCCGCCCAAAGCGGCGGAAGCAAAAACACCTGTCGAAATCACCGGCTGAAGCCACCCGCCCTGATCCCGGTGTGCAAAGATTTAGGTGTGGGTGGACAAATCATTTTGCTGCCAGGCGACTATAGGCCGCTAGTCGTTGCATAATGCGCGTACTGCTGCACCCAGCGCGGTTGATCTGAGCTCGATCTCCTGTGGGGCCCCTTGCCTTTTAACAAGGTAAACCCGGCGCCGCCAACTACCCCTGGTTGGCTTCACTGGGAGCTGCACCAACTTCTCGGATGCTCGAACCCGCAGGTTGTGTCGCTCAGCCACGAACTTCGGCAGCGCGATGGCGGCGTGGCCGCGTCGGCACAACTCAATACGCGACTCAAGTGACGATGATTTGAATTGAACGCGGCGCGGTGGTCCGTCGCTAGGCCATCCGTCGAGCGGGCCGTAGGTCCCGGCAGTACCTTTCACCGGATGCCAGGCAATGGCAAAGGGAAGCTCTCTCAGGCCAAGCGCCTCCAGCCCCGACTTCGTGCCGATGTAGATCCCCATCTCAATGTTGGCGATCTCTACATGATCTACCGTCTCGTGCGGTATTGGAGTAAAAGTAACGCCGACGTCTGACAGCTGTGTGGCAATTGCTTCTTCTACCTCACCTGGCCAGCGCTCTCGAAGTGACAGTGGAACATTCGGGAGGAACTGTGACGTGACCAGCGCGGGTAGCATCGCCGCAAACGCGTCGTAGGTGGCGATGCAGAAAAAGGTTGATTTACTGCCCCGCGACAGAAAGTCGTGCACTAAGGCGGCGTGATCGCCGACAAGGTGCAGTGCCCTCTCGGCTAGCCAGCGCCCGTCGTCTGTGAGTGTAACGCCACGCCCGTCCTGTTGCAGGAGTGTCGCTCCAACTTCCTGCTCCAGCCTTTGCAACGCCTTAGATACTGCGCCGGGGGTAAGTGACATTGCAGTGGCCGCGCCACGCACGGAGCCGGCGCGACTTACGGCGACGAGATAGCGTAATCGATCGAAGTCCATTGGTAAACAATATCAGACTTTTATTCACCTAACGTAGACAGTAATGAGCGTGACCTGCAAGAGTCACCCCAGCAAGAAAAAGAATGGAAGCTGGAAAGGAATCCATCATGCCGGAGTTCAATGTAAGGGTGCCAGGGTCGCTGATCAAGCCCAGGGGAACAGCAGGGTTGCTGTTCAGGCAAGTCTCAGACATTCAGACCAGGGTCGACGTAGGACGCGGCTGTCGTTCGTGCGGCAGTGGAACCGCTGGTGCATCGACCAGGACTGG
>CAYTTD010000535.1:0-1726 GCA_964440595.1 uncultured Gaiellales bacterium | reverse complement strand
TCATGCACGCAAAAAACCCGCAAGAATAATTATCGGCATTCGGGCCGAATTCTTAAGCATGTTGGCAGCTCGTACTCCGCCCGCAGGTTCAAAATCCGTCGCCCTTGGGGGTAACCAGCCATCCGGCTATCCACCAACCCCAATCACTACGGTAGCTGTAGATTGAAATACCTTTCCACCAATATCCCGACAAACAGCAGTAGACGAAGGACGTAGGCGGATTGGGCCACCGCCTTACAAATTGAATTGGGGATGAACTCAACATGAACATTGGATCAAAAGCGCTTATTGCAGCAGGGGTAGCATCGTATGGCATTGGTGTAGTAGCGGCCAACGCATACAACTCATCAAATAACACTGCCCCGTGGGTCTGGCGGATTAACGGCCCAGGCAGTATCGGTCAGGTGCCATCAATGCTCGTGCCCTGGGGTTTGCCCGCAATTGGACTCATGGCTGGTGGAATGGCTCTGTATCCCGTCAACAGGACGGCAGGAATCGCCGTAGGTCTCCTCGGTGTGGCAGCGCACGGAGCAGGTTTTCAGACCTGGCTCCATGGCATGAAGCAAAACCACGAGTAGAAGCAGTGCCAGGACATTTCGGCCTACGATGGCTCTCCGATGGGTAGTAGGTCGCCATGTACTACGTTGTGGCGTTACTCATTGGTCTGTTTTTTGCACTTCTTCTCTACGACATCACTCAGCGCAGACACAGTATTGTCAGAAACTTCCCGCTGATCGGGCATCTGCGCTACCTCCTGGAGCACATCGGGCCTGAGTTGCGGCAATACATCGTTACGAGCAACAACGAGGAGCGACCATTTAGCCGTGACGAGCGCAGATGGATATATGCATCTGCGAAGCGGCAGAATTCCTACTTTGGATTTGGCACAGACAATGACCTCGATGCGACTCCAAACCACGTCATCTTTCGTCACGCTGCATTCAGGCACCAGGATCCCGATATGGGCGAAGATGCAGGAGATCCTCAGTGGCAGATATGCCCGAGGAAAACAATAGGGGAGAGCCATGGTCGCAAGCACCCTTACCTTCCGGCTTCAATCGTCAACGTATCAGGGATGAGCTATGGAGCACTAGGGCGAACTGCCGTTGAGGCAATAAACCGCGGATGCAAGGAAGCTGATTGCTTTCATAACACTGGAGAGGGCGGCTTGAGCAGTCACCATCGGCACGGTGCTGATCTGGTTTTTCAGATCGGCACCGGATACTTCGGTTGCAGGGACGCCAACGGCAATTTTTCGATGGAAATGTTGCTCGAATCAATCGAAGACGCTCCGGTAAAGGCAATCGAGATCAAGTTGAGTCAGGGGGCAAAGCCGGGGCAGGGAGGAACCTTGCCCGGTGCCAAAGTAAGCGCCGAACTAGCCAGGGTTCGCGGCATCGAGAAGGGCGTTGACTGTTTGAGCCCACCGTCGCACTCAGCGTTTCACAGCGTCGAGACCATGATTGAGTTCGTCGAGGTGGTTGCAGACAAAACAGGGCTGCCTGTTGGAATCAAGAGTGCAGTCGGCGAAGAAAAATTCTGGCACGATCTCGCCGCACGCATGAATGAGCAAAACGCAGGACCAGACTTCATAACCGTTGATGGAGGAGAAGGTGGTACCGGCGCCGCGTCTTTAGCGCTTGCGGACCATGGCGGGCTGCCGTTTCTAATGGGCTTTCCTGTTGTCTGGCATGCGTTTGAACCGTAAAGTCTCCCGGATCGCATT
>CAYTTD010000534.1:0-1744 GCA_964440595.1 uncultured Gaiellales bacterium | reverse complement strand
CAGGTCTGCGAAAAGTGTGGCGCGTGCGATGCGATCAGGCCCAGGATACTCCGGCGACGACAGCGGCGGATAGAGGTGGTGCTGGAATTCATCTACCGCACACATATATGGCACGTTACAGATGCCGCTGCGCAGTGTTCTTGCCAGATAGAGGTGAGCATCACCGTCGGGAAAGAACTCGCCCCTATGCGGAGCAACCAATAGCTCTAGAGCCATCGAATGTATCTCGCCAATATCAGATGACGCTGTTACTAGGTCGACGTGCGGACATCCGTTATCAAAGGTTCGATACTTCTGAAATGCGTGGCCAAACTCGTGAATCAGGGTTCTGGCATCTGATGGAACCCCGCTGCTGTTGCAAACAACAAACGGCAGTTGATCCTCAAGAAATGTCGCACAGAATGCGCCAGGCGCCTTACCTTTTCTGACAGCGAGATCAAGACGATCGTCATCGACTGTCTCATCGAACATTCGCCCAAGCTCTGGATGAACACTGTGGAACACCTTGGAAGCAGCGTCCGCCTGTTCTTCAACTGGCACGATCCGCTTGGGTGACCAGCGGCCATACTGCATTGCGTCTGCAGGATGAACCAGCTTCCCGCCCGCGCCGTAGAGCTCCTGCGCCTGCTCCTCGCGAATCATCCTGACGACGGGCACGAGGTGCTTTTCTACCGACTTCCTGAACTCCTTTACATCCCCCTGGTCAAAGTCTGTGCGAAGGCGTCGTCGATACGAGGATTCAACATATGAGTCATCGCCAAGCGCTGCAGCCGTCTTGTGACGAGCGTCGCGGGCAGCGTCAAAGACATCCTCAAGATCATCAGCCATGTCACGGTAGCACGCGACCATCGCCTCAAAGCCGGCGCGCCGAACCTCAGCATCGTTTGACGCACGAGCCACCGCGGCGGCACTCAGGGGCTGCTGCTCGCCTCCAAGAGTTATCGTTGCTTCGCCAACCAGCTCGGTGTATCCCATGGCAATCTTCTCTGACAATGAGAGGAGCTCAGCTACTTCAATCTCTCGATTGCGCCGATAGCGTTCAGCATTCGCAATCATCATTCGCGAGTAGCGTCTTCCGATCTCATGCCGCGCCTCAGACTGCGCAAGCAGGGAGTAGACACCACCATTGACGGTTGAGACGATCGGGATTACATCAGAGAGGAGCATCTCGAGCTCCTGTCGCGCCTCTTCATCGGTTGAATCAAGCCGAAATCTGACGTCAACCTTTGACTTTTGCGAACTTGCATGTGCTGAAAATCTGGAGTGTTCACCAAGAACTTCGCACCATCTATCCACGTCATCTGCGGCTTCGGCAGCCATTGCAAGAAGGCGTGCGCCCTCCTGCTCAGCCCAATTTTTGTTTATCTTGTCACTCTCGACAGCGAGGCTGAAGGTTTCCATGAGAAACCCATTACCCGATTTCAGCTTTGGCTAGTCAGAGCATTACCGTCAGCCGGCGCGCTCGGCACGGCGAAGCCCGGTTACGGCCCACACGCCAAGCACGACATTCATCACGATGATGCAAATCACAGCGAGACCAATGTGCTCTGGCTCGCCAGCCAGAAACTCACGACAGGCTGTCATGATCCAGGTGATCGGGTTGTAGGTTGCGACGCTATGAATCCACCCCTGAAGCAAATCGTAAGGCACGTAGACAGGCGCGAGAAATATCCCTACAAATAGTGGAATCTGCATGGCAGGGGCTACCTGGGAGCTCCTACCGCGAAACATCACGCCGCTTGAC
>CAYTTD010000533.1:0-1745 GCA_964440595.1 uncultured Gaiellales bacterium | reverse complement strand
ATCCAAAATTTCGTCAAACTTCTCGGCAACAGTCACGGCCTCCTGACCGGTCATGGCATCAAGCACCAGCAGGATGTTGTGCGGCTTGATCTGCTTTCGGATTCGCACGAGCTCATCCATAAGCTGCTCGTCGATATGAAGGCGACCGGCAGTGTCGACGATCACCACATCGCGACCGTCCTCAATTGCGCGATCAACGCCCCACTGAGCAATCTTGACCGGATCCTCGCTAGTGCCCTGCTCGTAGACTGGCACGCCAACCTGCTTGCCAACCGTAATAAGCTGGTCAACGGCTGCTGGTCGGTAAACGTCACACGCAACTAGTGCCGGCTTTTTCTCTTCTGCCAGGAGAAGGTTGGCGAGCTTTGCACAAGTCGTCGTCTTACCCGAACCCTGCAAGCCGGCCATGAGGATAATCGTTGGCCCGCGTTGCGAAAAAGTCAGCTTGGAGCTGCCGGTGCCCATAAGGCGCACGAGCTCTTCATTGACGATCTTTACGACTTGCTGAACAGGTTCAAGTGCCTTATGAACCTCTTCACCGCTGCAACGCTCCTTGACCGTTGCGACAAACGTACGTACAACCTTGAAGTTAACATCAGCCTCAAGTAGCGCGAGGCGTATTTCACGCATTGCGGCTTCAATATCCGCATCGGTGAGCTTTCCTTTGCTCCGGAGTCCGGCAAAAGTCCCTTGTAGTTTGTCTTGCAGTGTGTCAAACATTTACAGCCTCTAGAAGATCGTCAGGGAAAAGAGCACTCAGGAATTCGTCAGCATCGAAGGGCTGGAGATCATCCAGCGATTCACCAATACCGACCAGCTTGATCGGAATTCCAAGCTCGTTTGATATGGCAACGGCAATCCCACCTTTTGCTGAGCCATCCAGTTTCGTCAATACGACGCCGGTCAGCTTGACAACGCCTGAAAATTCCTGAGCTTGTCGCATGCCGTTTTGTCCGGTGGTAGCGTCAATCGTAAGCAGCGTCTCATGCGGAGCATCAGGAATCTGCTTCTCAATAACCCTCCTGATCTTTTCCAGCTCATTCATCAGGTTAACCTTCGTGTGCAGACGCCCGGCGGTGTCGATCAGTACTACGTCTGCACCAACTTCGCGGGCTCTCTCAATTGCGTCATAAGCGACCGCCGCAGGATCACCACCCTCCTTGTTGCGAACCAGTTCAGCATTTGCTCGCTCGGCCCACACCGCAAGTTGTTCGACCGCAGCCGCTCTGAAAGTGTCGGCAGCACCAATTACGACCTTCTTACCGTGCTGTGCAAGTCGCGCTGCTAGCTTGCCGATAGTGGTCGTCTTGCCGGTTCCATTTACGCCTACCATCAGGATTACGGTAGGCGAATGTCTTAGATCGATCAGGCGCCGAGGGTCGCTCGCCGACTCATCGCTTCCCATCAGCTCACCGGCTATCTGCCGAAGGGACTGCGCCAATTGCTGTGTGTCGCTTATTCGCCCGCCCGATGCCTCGAGCTCAAGCTTCGAAACGATATCCACGGTGCTGGGCACTCCAACATCAGCAAAGATCAACCCCTCTTCGATGCGCTCCCACGTGGCTGGGTCATCGGCATCAAATGCAGCAACAGCAATCTGTTGAGCCATTGCACGGCGACTTCTGGCAAGGTTGTCTTTGAGGCGCCCCAGCCAACGACGCTTGCCCGTGCCGACGTCGTCGTCCCTTTCACGCTCATCGGTCGGTTGGGTTGCCTCACCCGTATCCTCCAGGCCCAGAAACAAC
>CAYTTD010000532.1:0-1753 GCA_964440595.1 uncultured Gaiellales bacterium | reverse complement strand
GGGGTTGGGCCTTTCTGAAGCCCGTGACAACCGTCAGAGGGTGCAGCCCCCCTTTTCACGCCAGCTTGCGCGGCGTGGCTGCTGGAAGATTGGCTTTCATGGCCAAGGAGCACCCCGACGCCGGCACGGCCGATCTCTTTGAGTTGAAGCGATTCGCACTGGAGTGTTTTGACATGATGCTTCACATCAGCTGCGACGAATTGTTTGATGGCGAAGGTCGTGCCTGCGGCCTTAAACGAATTGTCACCGGTATTTGGTATGACCCTGGCGCCAAACGTATGAGGGAACAACGTGGATAAAACCAATCGCATCGTTGTTAGGAATTTACTCGCCCTCTTTTCTGCAGTGGCAGGATTGCTGATTTCATTCTATTTTGTACCTTCGTGGGCAGCAAAAATGTATGATCTACATTTCGGCTATTCCCCCGAAGCCGTCATTTGGTATTGGCAAACACTGACTCCGAATCCAGGCTTCAAGACAGCGATTACTATTACCTTTGCCATTCTCTTTATACTGTACATTAGTTTAGTGCTCTATCTTTGGGGTGATAAAGTCGCTCTTCATGGTGAAGCGAGATTTGCAACAAGCCGAGAGCTCGCAGAGGCTGGGCTATTCGCTGCAAAAGGCGTCATTGTTGGGCAAACGAAAGAGGGTAAATATCTTGTGTCCGATGGTGAGCCGCATGTTTTGGTTGCAGCCCCAACCGGCAGTGGCAAAGGCGTCGGCATCGTTTTACCCAACCTTCTGAACTGGCGACAATCGGTATTTGTGATCGACATCAAGCTGGAAAACTGGCGAATGACTTCAGGATGGCGTCAAAAGGTCCTAAAGCAAGACGTATTCCTCTTTGCGCCTTTCGAGCCCGATCAAAGAACACATCGTTGGAATCCGCTCGATGCCGTGTCGAGGCATCCCGATCAAATGGCGGCAGAGATTCTGCAAATGGCCGGGATTTTTTATCCATCCCGTGCGGGCGATAAAAATAGATTTTTCTACGACATGGCGCAACTCCTTTTCACCGGATTGGCCTTGTATTTGATTGAAACCAAGCAACCCGTGGTAACACTTGGGGAGATCTACAGGCAGGGCAGCGGCATGGGCCAACCGGTCAATGTACACATTCAGAGCATCCTGGACAAAAACAGGGAAAAACTTTCGTCCACGTGCCAGACATACTTGTCTGACTTTCTCGCCGCCCCAGGAGAAACCTTTTCTAACATCAAATCGACGTTCAGCGCCGCCCTGATGATATTTGCGATTCCCAATGTCGACTGGGCAACATCCGCATCAGACTTTGACTTTAATAGTGTACGGCGTAGGCCTACGTCAATCTACATTGGTGTTCAGCCAGACAAGCTAGAGCTTGCACAGCGTGTGTTCAATTTGTTCGTCACACAGCTGATTAACACAAATACACACACACAACCCGAGGACGATCCATCGTTGACACAACAACTCCTGCTTGTGCTTGACGAGTTCACAGCACCAGGCGCTCTCGAGGTCATCAAGAAATCAATTGCCTACGTTCGCGGCTATTCCATTCGGCTGCTGACGATTTGCCAAGCTCCATCACAACTTCGTGATCCAACGTTCTACGGCAAAGAGGGTGCCGATACAATCATTCAGAATCATGGGATAAAGGTAATTTACCCACCCTCAGATGATTCGATTGCGAAGGAATACTCAGAGTTGCTCGGGCACTATACGCTGCGGGAGAAGAACTCATCAGCAAATCGGAGCGGAAAAGGGCTCA
>CAYTTD010000531.1:0-1757 GCA_964440595.1 uncultured Gaiellales bacterium | reverse complement strand
TTGCGGCTCCGAAGCGAGGAGTATTGCCACCAAAAGGAAGTGAATCGACCATCATCTCCCAGGCCAGGATCAGGATTCCCAAGTCAGACGTGCTTGATGAAACTCTAATCGAGATCATCGATGATCGTTATGTCGACCAGATAGACCACAAGGGGGTCGACCCGCTTACGGACGATCTGGCGCCGGTAGATTCAATGCTGGTAATTGACGGAATCTGATTATTTCGAAACGTCCTTACCAGCAAATCCCGAAGTAATTGGTAGGCCGTTTGGCACCCACGCATGTGGGCGGGACTCAACTTTTAAGGGGAACAAACTATGACTGCGTCAGCGGGATCAATTAGACACGGACTCAGCCTCTCAACAATTTGTCTGCGTCCTTTCAAGTACAGAAAGGCCATGAAGGCTCTAACGACGCCGATCGTGGTTGATGGTCGAATGTCTGATCTTGCTGCCGTTCGTAACGTATTGGACGGCGCTGCCTTTCCAGGAGGAACAAAAAGCGATGTTGTGCGCGGAGTTGAGACGCTGATCAGAGATGGTCAACCTTTGCCAGGTTCGATTCGCGAACTTGGCAATCGCGGAGCCAGCGGCCGGCTGCAGGCAATGACTGTTTCAAATGGAATGGCAACCCAGGAGGTAGTCACAAAGTCGCGTGAGCTTGGCTCACTGCGTGAGCGCAAGGCCTTCAACCTGTCAAGGGCAATGAGGATTGATCATCATTTCCCTAAAGTCGCATTGGTGGAAGATGACGTTGCGCGCATCACCATGGTGCCAGGCGAGCAGGCTCGCAGTGCGGGAATCCGAAATGCTGCTGATATTGAGCAGATGATCAACAAGCAGATCGCGTCGCTGCCAGCCGGCAAAGCATTGCAAGAGGTTGAGCGAAAGGCTCTGGCGCGGATGGAGCGCGAGCTTCTACAGGTGTTCGATTACCTCACAGCTAACACGACGAGACACAGGCGAAATGTTCTAGCGGACACTGAGACCGGAGCAATCTTCTTCATCGACCACGGAGGAATGGGCATAGCCAATGGCAAGGATCCGCTGGTGCCAAAGATACTCAGCTACTACCAGCTGCCTGGTCGTGGCGGACGCGTTGAGCTGGATCCCGCGACAATTGAATTCCTGAAGAAGAACCTCAATGAAGACATCATCAGAAAGATCTTGACTGAAGGCGGGGAAGAGGCCAGCCTGCGGGTTGACGATGTCATTGCCCGCTTCAATCATGTAGTCGACACGGGCGGTTACAGTTACAGACGATCGCTCTATTCCGAGCTGACAAAAGAGCCGGCCCACGCTGTAATGGATCGTCTACCTTAGATTTGAACCATATGAATACTGGCCTTGTAAATACCGGACGCCGTTTTCTCGCCCGCATCGGGGCCGGTAACAATGCGCTTGTGGATGGACACGTCTTGCCGAGGGCATTTGATGATCAGGTGATGCTCAATATCTGGCGAGGAAGATTTGGCGCCGATCGATTGACAGCGGCGGTTGGCAGCTCGGGAGTCAGCAACCTTTTTGTGAGTCACCACCCCACTGGTGATGTGTTTCACCGCGCCGTTAGCGGCACGATATTTACAGACAGAGGCGAAGTTGCTGGCAGCTTTGGCAGATCATTTTCCCTTGATGGCTCCAACCAACTTACCGCACATCACGACTACCTTGTGATCAACAACGACGTCAACGGTGTTGATTACAGGAATCGCGGCTTTGCTTAACAGTTTAATGGCCACGCCATAGAACAGTACCGCA
>CAYTTD010000530.1:0-1758 GCA_964440595.1 uncultured Gaiellales bacterium | reverse complement strand
ACATGACATGTCGGGCCGCCGCCTAGCGGAAATCTCTCCTGGCGTTCTGCATTGATGGCACCCAGTAGCTTGCGATGAGACTCTGCAGCAACAGGAATCTTTGGAATCGATAGTGCGGAGGGCAAGTTGTTGGATTGAATTGTAGCTATTGCCACGTCGCCGTCAGTGAGTCGTTCAATTGACTTAAGAAGCACAGGCTCAACGTATCCCGAGCCAGTAGGCGAGGCTACAACGATGTGGCTCTTGCTGAAGGCGCCCTTTTCACCAAGCTCACGAACCACGGCTCCAACCCGATCGTCAATGTTGGCGCCGGCCTTCAAAGATCCAAAAACTCTCACGGGCTCAGAACTTAGCCCTGTCGTCACCTCACGGACAAATCTCTTTCCTGCACCATCGAGCATCTCCGTGTTCATTGGACTTACGACGTGGGATGCCTTGATCGAAGCATTGTGACCCCAACGACGAAGAGCAATTAATCCAGCTCCAACAACAGCTGCCGCAATTGCGGTATTGCGCATCGTGTCGCGCGTATCATCATCTGCCCAGCCGTTGCCCTTGATTCCCCGTGCGCCCCACTGGGCGAGAGAGGTTGCACCCCATGCGCCAGCACCTGCAACAAGAAAGCTCAGGGCGGCAACAGCGACCGTGTCGAGAGGCCTGCGCTTCATCAGTGACGTTCCGGTGGCGCGCCAGGCAGCCAGGGCGCCAACGGTCACGCCCGCAGCGCGTGGCAGAAAGTCACGATTTGATGTGTCGAATTTGATTCCCACGTCCTGTTTGTCCCAACTCCATATTTTCGAATTTCATTCCAAGCCCCGTTTCACTGTCATGGGAGCAACCTGTAAACTCAGGCTACTGTTCACAAATTGGCAATGAGGGAAATCATGACGACCGACACGAGCTACGCCATCTCAACGACCACAAGCCTCACGTGGGCTGAAGCGGTTGACAAAGCCCGCGAACTCCTTGCAGAGCAAGGCTTTGGCGTGCTGTGTGAGATCGATGTTCAGGCAACGCTCAAGGCAAAGCTCGACGTTGATGAGGAGCCATACGTGATCCTCGGGGCATGTAATCCCCCTCTCGCCCACAAGGCTCTTAGTGCTGAGCCTGATCTTGGAACCTTGCTTCCATGCAACGTTGTGGTTTACACCAGAGATGACGTTACACACGTTTCTGCGATTGACGCCGACCGGATGCTTGCGCTGGTAGGCAACCCCAACATAGAGCCAGTTGCCGTCGAGGTCAGAAAACGACTGCAACTCGTAATTGATCAGATTTCCCAAGCCTGAGATGTTGGCAAGATATTGCAGGCAAATAGTTAAACCTGCCGATTTCTGTTTGATCTTCTGAACCATTAAGTCAGGATCGCCCAAGCTACCTTCAGTGCCCACTTTTTTGAGAGGAATTCTGATTTGACTCTTTTGATTGTCGCTTTTGTTTCAGGTTTTCTGAGCGTTCTCACTCCATGCGTACTGCCACTGCTGCCCGCGATCCTGGCGTCGAGTGCTGATGGCGGAAAGAGACGACCCATAGGGATCGTAATCGGCGTAGTTACGTCATTCACGCTTACGTTGTTGGCTTTTTCTGCTCTGGTTCGGGCGCTATCCATCCCTTCCAACACGCTCAGGTGGTTCTCTGCGGGACTCCTCATAACTTTTGCGGCGGTAATGTTGGTCCCCGCATTGAAAGCACAATTCGATCGTCTGGCATCGCGCCTGGCAGGCATAAGAGTTGGGTCGACCAACAAAGCGAACGAGG
>CAYTTD010000529.1:0-1758 GCA_964440595.1 uncultured Gaiellales bacterium | reverse complement strand
CCATCTGGTGGAGAGTTGATCGTACGCACAGCGGCCGAAGGTGCTACTGAGGAGGAGATTACACGTGACCTGCGACTGCTTCTGAAGTTGCACGAACAGTTGATTGACAAGTCGTCCACTCAACGTGCGCCGAAGTTGCTTTATAACGAAGCAGATCTTTCACTTCGTTTGATCCGCGATCTGTTCAATGATGAGGTTGCCGAAGTAGTAGTTGATGACGAGCGGCAGTTTCAGCGAATAATGAGTTACCTGAAGCGCACATCACCATCATTGACCGAGCGCCTTGTGCTTTATCGGGATGAACAGCCGATATTTGAGAAGTACGGGGTCGAGAAAGTAATTGAGTCAACGCTGGTAAAGCGGGTTAACCTGCCAAACGGTGGCTACCTGATAATCGACTATGCAGAGGCCTTTACAGTAATTGACATCAACACGGGTCGCAATGTTGGCAAAACCTCTTTGGAGGAGACGATTACGAATACCAACATGGAGGCAGCTGAAGAAATTGTCCGGCAGCTGCGCCTGCGCGATATCGGTGGCATCATCGTCATCGACTTCATCGACATGAACAAGATGGAGAATCGCGACGCGGTGCTTGAACACTTCCGTAAGGAGCTATGCAAAGATCGCACCAAAACCTACCTGGTAGATATCAGTCCGTTGGGTCTGGTCGAGATGACGCGGCAGAATGTCACTGATGGCGTTCGGGAGATCCTGACAACTTCATGCTCAAGTTGCCAGGGGCGAGGAGTCGTGATCGATCCACAAACCCACGCTCTGGATGTAGAGCGTGCGATCTCTGATCTTGCACAAGGGATCGGCGATGACGTTGAAGCGATTGCAATAGACGTATCCACAGATGTTCATGCAGTTTTGGCAGGGAGCCTAGGCAAGCGGCGTGAAATCAGTAAACGAGCGGGCAAGGAAATCCGGTTGTTTGCTGATCCAGAGATTGACTCCAATTCTTTTGTTGTCAGGAGAAAAGGGACGGCTGACGACGTTAACGCCATGCCCGAACCACTTGTTCGTGGACAAAGGCTTGCAGTGATGATTGATCACCCTGACTCAGAGAACGGAATGGACGGCATCGCCGAACTCAACGGAATGTCGATCACAGTTATTGGTGCAGGCAGCATGGCTGGAGAAGAAAAAAACATCGTGGTTCACGCTGTGGTCGGAGATCGCGCCTTTGCCTCACTTGAGAAGCCTGCGAGAAGGAGAAGGCGACGGGGTGGCAAACGCCGAGGGGCGGCCGCCAAGTCGCGTGACGTTTCAGGTGAAGGATCTGATTCAACTACGACGGTGCTGGACATCGGTGATGAAGACGATCTGGAGATCGTTGAGGTGCATCCAACTCTCAGTGAAGCAAGTGAAGTTACACAGGAAGACACTGAAGACGTGCACGCATCTGAAATTCCTCAACGTCTGGCGATGGTCGACTACGAATCTGACTTTGATGTTGATGAGACAGACGAAGACGAAGTCGACGTTGTTGAGGATTCAAATGACGAGGCTGATGACGATGTGGAAGTTGAGCCTGAGAATGAAACGGATAGTGATCCACAAAAAAAGACCGTAGCTAATGCACAAAACTCACCACAAAAGACTGGCGGCAATTCGCCCGCCAACAATCGCAACAGGCGACGGCGTGGCAGCCGCGGTGGCAGGAACCGCAATCGAAGGCCATCAGGTGCTGGGCAGTCTTCCAGTAAACCAGCGAATGGTGGGGGATCTGCGTCAGGTGGCAAATCTCAAGGA
>CAYTTD010000528.1:0-1761 GCA_964440595.1 uncultured Gaiellales bacterium | reverse complement strand
ATCCTGGAGAAGAGTTTGAACTCGAAACAAGGGCATTGCTTGAGTACCTCCGTTCGAGGCCGGTTAGCCTACTAGCCGACGTGCACTCCTTCGGTCAACTGAATCTTCACATGGGTGACTCACCACTGGCCGAAGCAATAACAAGGCGCATGTCTGAATACAACGGCTATCGAGCCATCAGCGTCGGCGAGCTATACCCGGGGCAAGTAACCAAAGGCTCGCTGATTGAATGGATCTCCGGGCAGCCAAACGCAACAGGAGTTGCTGTTGAGACCGGAACACAATTTCACCCGACAACTCCCCAAGAGTTCGAGCGTGTGTCCGCAGAGAACAAACCGGTTTTTGATTATCTGATCTCAATTGGAAGGGATCCCGCATCTTTGGCGAAGGGTCCTGCCATTCGCGCTCTCACTCACAGTCGCGGCCATGATGCGACGACGCTAACCCTGGCTTCAAGCTCAGGAGTTCAACAGGCAATCGACGCTATAGAATTGTTACCGGGCACTCCAGGTGAAATCCGATCGACAGTCCTGCCCGCGCACACGCTTGAAGGTGCGCCGCGAGGTGAGCACACACTGCGCATACCCAACGCGCAGATTGATGCCCTCGCGGGATCGAGAGGTCTTATACGGGTACGCGCGAAATCGCACACTGGCGCTTGGGGCCCCGAGACTGGGGTATGGAGCAAGCCGGTGTAGCATTGAAGCAAGCGGCGCTGAAACACCCAAAGCCAAAGGAAGCGATCGATGTTTGACTCATTACCTACCGTAAAAGAATATGACAGCTCTCTACCGGGCACTCTCGAACTTGGAGCATTCTCAATTTCTCTGAGCGTTGCGAACCTGGATGCGTCGCGAGAATTCTACGAGACGCTTGGATTTGAGGTAACCGGCGGCAATGGTGATCACGGATACCTGATCATGAAAAATGGCGCAACGACAATCGGGCTATTCCATGGCATGTTTGAAGGAAACATCCTGACATTCAACCCGGGACTCACAGAGCGCATGGAACGCATTGAAAGCTTCACCGACGTTCGCAAGATAGAAGAGCATGTGCTTAACGCTGGCGTCACACCTGTTGAAAAGGTTAGTGAGGACGCAGGAGATTCAGGTGCAGCACATATCCGATTGGTAGACCCTGACGGAAACGCCATACTGATTGACCAGTTTTTTTAGGCCGATGTTATCCATCGTTTGGAAAATACAGCGCCCGCTGCGCCCTGGCTTCGCGCATGCTGAACTGGTAGAAGGCATCGCCCCAGTTGGTTGGGGTCATGTTGTCGGGTTGAACCCCTGTGTACCAGCTGTGGATTCCAACTCCATTGGCGGCTGCCCACTGTGACAGATCCGCGCGGGTCTTTGCAGAGCCTTCGTATTGCGCAGACTCACCAATGAACACTGGCTTACCGGTTTGCTTCCACGCAGACAGCATCTGGATTTCGGCCGTGGCATCGTCGCCGCTCGGGTATTGGTGAACAGCCATCGCATCGATTACGCCTCCAACTTCCTGCACGCCGAACGCGCCGCCCCAGAAGGGAAGCAAACCGATTGTAACCGGACGAGTTGGGTCGTGCTTGTTGATGGCTTGTCGCATCTGGGTTACCCACTGGCGAGCAGCAACGCCACCGCCATCCACCGGCAGACCGCGCGCCATTATCTGGACGAAGTAGTACTCACCCAGAATGCCCGTGTACCACGCGGCGGCTGGATCAGACGACATGCCAGGCTCTGAGGTCAATTCATACGACATCACCGCGGG
>CAYTTD010000527.1:0-1762 GCA_964440595.1 uncultured Gaiellales bacterium | reverse complement strand
GCGATCCCGGCAGAGTGATCGAGGTAGAGCGATGCGCTTCCGTCAACCAACTTGTCATTCCACCAATCCAGCAATCCGGGGAGTTCAGCATCGAGCGACTTTGTAGCTGCACTCACTGTGCCCTCGTCTCCGCTATCCAGTGAGAGCAACAGAGCCTCAAGATGATCTCGCACGGGGCCGAATCCCGCCATCACAAATTTCGTCTCGGGGTGACGAGCCAAGATCGTGGGCATCGCTGCAATCAGGTGATGCATTCCCTTTTGGGGAATCATCTTGCCAACGTAAACTACGGTCCGGCCAGCCGCTAATCCGATTCGCCTGACCCCGGATGCGGCGTTTGCCTCAACAGCCCGATCGTCATAAGGATGGTTAGATCTGATCGCGTTGACAACATCGGGCGAGCTGGCACCCTCTGCTACCCACCGCTCCAGTGCTTGGGTCTGTGAGTGAGCCCGGGAAGTTTCTCCACGGGATTGAACGTCGATGGTGTTCAGCAATGCGGCCAGCCGGGTGCGCCTCTGCTCACCGTTACAAGGAGCAAATAAATCTGTGTCGACACCAGGGGGCAGTATCGACATCCGATCCGCACAGCAAGAAGCGCCAAGCAGCTCGATCGTTCGATCAACGATGTGCTGACTGCCTGCCAATATGCAATCAGAGTTTGTGAGCCCGTTGACGGCAGACTGTACAAACCGTGCGTCAACGGCAGCCGCGTATTCAAGCTCGCTGCCGTGAACCTTCACTGCCCAGGGAATTTGCCGCTTGTCGAGCAGCGGACCAATAATTTCTGGCCCGGGCAGGGCGTGCCCAACCAGAGCAAAATCAGGCTTGAATTGGTCTAACACTCGATCCATGGAGCCTGCGAGCGCGGCGCCGAATTGCTCAAGCTGCTCATTCGTCATGTCTACGACCCGCATAGGAGTATGAGTCGTGTAGTTGTCGAGCACATACACAGGGAGCACCGTGCCGATCGATGGCCTGACTACGACGCACTCGCCGGGCTCGATCTCTCGCAGTTGACTTCCTTCCTGCCACTCGTGATCGACCCAGTCAAAACGAAGAGGGTCGGGATCCTGACAGCACATAACCACCGCGTGACCAAGCTTTTTGAAGGCCTGCGCCAAATTTGCAGTGTAGATATTCGATCCAGTGCCCGTAAGCAGGTACCCGTGCCAGATAAGTATTGTGGCCATGTCTGATGGTACCCTTCCCACAGAGGTGGCGGATGTATCCCCATCCCAGGTCGCAGGTTCATTTAATCGAGGGAACAATACGCTAAAGGAAGAGACCGATCAGATTCTGGTGAGGAAGGCCAAGCTCGGAAACAGGCGCGCCCTCGACCAGCTTTTGTTGAGATATCAGGGGTATGTATGGGCCGTCGCTCTGGGTATGTTGAAAAATCCCGATGATGCATCAGATGCCATGCAGGACGCCCTGATTGCATTCGTCCGTCACTTGGACGACTTCAATGAGAGATCACTGTTCAGCACATGGCTCCATAGGATTACCATCAGGAAGTGCCTTGATCAACTGCGTCGGCGCAGGCCTGTGCCGGTGGCACCTGATGACGCGGCAATCGTGAATATGGAGAAGCATGTCAATGTTCACGATCAACATCTGCAGCAATCGGAGATCCTTGATGCACTGCAAACCATTGACGAAAACTGGCGTCAAGCGGTTCTGCTCGTGGACGTTGCCGGATGCACCATCGAGGAAGCGGCACTGGCACTGGACGTTGCTCAAGGAACGGTCAAGTCAAGGG
>CAYTTD010000526.1:0-1762 GCA_964440595.1 uncultured Gaiellales bacterium | reverse complement strand
TGGCAGCCCCTTGGCAACAGCCGTCTTGATGTACTCCTCCTGCAGAGCCATTCGCACATTGCTGCGCGTCATTCGTGCATATACACCTGAGAAAACAACTGCCAGCGTAGCGCCCGGCAGAATGATGTGCCAGAGCCACAGGAATATTCCACCTTCAGCAATTGGCACGTATCCGCCGGCTGGGAAGAGAGGTATGTCACTTGTGAAGGCCTTCAGTGAGTAGAGCGACAGCCAAGCCATCGGCACGCTGATGCCAGCCAGCGCGACGATCATCAGTGAGCGATCAAGCCTCGAGCCAGGCGACTTGGCACCTTTGATTCCAGCGAGAACGCCCGCTGACAGCCAGAAGAATGCCGCCGTCATCGCAAGTGCAAACGTTACAGGTACTCCAGCCAGTGCCTGAGGCACAACAAGTGATCCGCTCGACGCTGACTTGAGGTCTCCCTTGAATATCTCACCCATGAGCCACGCGTACTGAACTGGCATTGACTTGTCGAGGCGCCACTCTTTTCTGATCTGCTCAACAAGCTCCGGAGTCGGGTTCTTTCCGGCAATGCGCAATGCAGGGTCGTCACCCATGCCAATCAACAGGACGAACACGATCACCGTTACGCAGAAGACGGTGAAGGTACCCCAGAAGAGCCTGCGAATCAGAAAGGTGCCCATCTCAGCGACTTCCCTTCGGGTCGAATGCTTCCTCTACAGCCTCTCCAAACAGGTTCAGGCTGAGAACCGTCAACATGATCATCAAGCCGGGGAAGAATGCGATCCACCACGCGGTCGAATAGAAGATGCGTCCATCGGCAATCATGTTGCCCCAGCTTGGTATTGGGGGGAGAACGCCAACCCCGAGAAACGATAGCCCTGCCTCGGCGATGATGTTTGCGCTGACGATGATGCCGCTATAGGTAATTATCAGAGTGCTGAGGTGAGGCACC
The DNA here is from genome assembly GCA_964440595.1 of uncultured Gaiellales bacterium. GTDB lineage: Bacteria > Actinomycetota > Thermoleophilia > Gaiellales > SKUG01 > CAYTTD01. The sequence goes on along the minus strand of CAYTTD010000526.1, from coordinate 824 downwards.
ATGTGCCTCGCCATGATGCGCTTGTTGCTTGCTCCAAGTGCGCGCGCCGCTTCCACGAACTCGCGCGCGGCCAGTTCTAGAGCCTTGGCCCGCACGATGCGTGCAAAGTAGAAGCAGCCGCCAACCCCGATCACGAGCAGCGGGAGTGAGATCGAACCGCGTTTGATGAACCAGAAGCCGTCGCCTGTTGCGAGCGCCGTGCTGAGGGTAATTGCGAATACGATTGCCGGGAACGCCAACATCACGTCGATCACCCGGGAGGCAATCATGTCGACTCTGCCTCCATAGAATCCCGCAGCGGTGCCGATAAGAGTGCCAAGCACGAGCGTAATTACGGCGGAGCCAAGCCCGATGGTAAGCGAGACCTTTCCTCCCTCAAGCACGCGCATGAAGACATCTCGTCCAAGCGCGTCGGAGCCCATTGTATATTCGCGTCTGAATCCGGGGCCAACTGACGGTATGCCCGTCTTGTTCACAACCTCCTTGGCTTTGTCTCCGCTGCCAACGCGACCATTGATGTTCTGCTCTGACGCTGTGCGGCCTGCCCAGTTACCGGCGAACCAGCCTGACCCTATGCACAGAACAAAGATCATCATGAAGGTGGTGAACGATACGAGTGCAAACCGATTTTCCCGCAGGCGGATCCACGCCGTTCGCATAGGGCTCTCAGGGCCTCTGGCACCCGTACCCGTAGGGTCGCTTGAAATGATGTCGTCAATTGCGCGGTGCCTGACCAGTGCTCCATGCCGAAATGGTCCGTTTGAAGTAGCTGTTGCAGTGCCTGCTGACATCTCAGGAATCACCTCCGGATTCCTTCAGCTTTA
>CAYTTD010000525.1:0-1764 GCA_964440595.1 uncultured Gaiellales bacterium | reverse complement strand
GGATTGGCGTTGGCTGCCACATTGGTCCTGTCCTTGCTGCCGCCATCCGGCATTCTGACCTTGCCCTCGAAATGTGAATCCCATAGCCGAGTCACATGTTCACTGTTTTCGGCTGTGCCGCGAGCCAGCGTTGCTCGTATTGCATCGGGCTGAGGTAGCCCAGTGTCGAATGCAGTCTGCGACTGTTGTACCAGAGTAGCCAGTCGATGGTTTCGTCTTTGGCTGCACGACGGGTTTCAAACCGCATGCCATGCAACCGTTCGACCTTGAGTGAGCCGAACAGGGTTTCGCTGCACGCATTGTCCCAGCAGTCACCTTTACGGCTCATGGAACTGCGCATGCCGTAGCCCTTGAGCAGGCCTTGGAAGTCGCTGCTGCAATACTGGCTACCCCTGTCGCTGTGGAAGATGAGGCCGCTGCGCTTGTCTGGGCAGCGGCGAAACCACGCCATGCGCAGGGCGTCCATGACCAACTGGCGCGTGATGCGCTCACCCAGGCTCCAGCCCACCACCTGACGGCTGAACAGGTCGATGACCACGGCCAGGTACAACCAACCTTCGTCGGTGGCGATGTAGGTGATGTCACCCGCCCAGGCCTGGTCCGGGGCAGCCACATTGAATCGGCGCTCCAGCAGATTGGGCGCCACAGGCAAGTCGTGCCGACTGTGGGTCGTGGCCTTGAAGCGCCGCTTGCCTCGTGCCTTGATGCCGTGCTGCTGCATGAGCTTGCGTACCCGGTCCTTGCCCACGCGAATGCCTTGGGCCAGCAGTTCCTTCCACACCCGTGGCCAGCCGTAGCTGCCTTTACTCTGAGCATGGATGGCCCTGATGTGCACCAGCAGTGCATCGTCACTCAGACGGCTGCGCTCAATGCCTTGGGCTTTGCGCGTGAAGTGCTGGTGATAGCCACCTGGGCTGACGCCCAACACCTCGCACATCACCGACACCGGCCAATGGCTGCGCTGTCGCTGGATAAAGGCGTACTTCACAGCGACTCTCTCGCGAAGTACGCCGTGGCCTTTTTTAAGATGTCGCGCTCCATCTTGACGCGGGCCAACTCGGCACGCAGCCGGCTGATTTCCATTTGCTCGGCGCTCACCGGCTTGCCGTCCGCACCACTGAGCCGACCTTCACGGCTGGCCTTGACCCAGTTGAACAACGTCTGCTCAACAATGCCCAGACCGCGCGAAACCGCCGCCATGCTCTGCCCCGATTGCACCAGCCGTACCGCTTCCTGCTTGAACTCCAGCGTGTAGCGCGACCTTACCGTCTTCGTCATTCCATCTCTCCTTGCCTGTATTGAAACACTCAGCAAGGGATTCGTTTTCCAGGGGCAAGGTCACCGTGCCTGAGGTCGCGTTGCTCTTCTTGAATGGACTGCATCCCCGCGGCAAGAACTTCAATGAGTACGTTCGCCGGTACGCGTTGCTGCAAGATTTGGAGGCTTCAGACCTGAACTTCCCTGGGCTCACCAGAGAGCATATGTACGCGATATATGGCAAAGAGGCGTTCCATGACCAGGATTCGCCCTAACCAGTCGTTCAAGCGGACGCCAACACTGGCCGTGGCTTCGCCATCTTCATGGCCAGTGTCGGTACCCTCCGCCCTATCGGGCTCCGGCGCCGCTTAACTAGGGCGTTAAATTGCAAAAAATGGATCTTTTCGTCATCAGTTCTTGGGTGGGTGGGGTACTACTGGTTGCTTTGATCGCTAGCGCCATTGCCGTAAGGAAACTTCGCCCAACCGCAATTGCAACTGGTGTCTT
>CAYTTD010000524.1:0-1768 GCA_964440595.1 uncultured Gaiellales bacterium | reverse complement strand
GTAGTTGGCGCAGCAATAATTCTTACCATCTTTGCGTTGCCACTGCTGGTGATATCGGTGCTTATCCGCGCGACTTCCAAGGGCAGGGCAGTGTTCCCAAGCCGCCGGGTTGGGTTCGGAGGCCTGCCCTTCACCTGCTACAAGTTTCGCACCATGACCCATGATGCCCATGATAGGCAGGAGGAGCTTGAGGAGCTGAACCAGGCTACCGGACCGATCTTCAAGATTCACGAGGATCCGCGCGTAACCAGGGTCGGGCACTATCTTCGGGCAACGACGATTGATGAACTTCCGCAACTCTTCAACGTAATTGGTGGATCAATGAGCCTGGTCGGCCCCCGCCCCCTTCCTCTCAGAGACTGCGAGCGACTCACCGAGAACGATCACCGCCGCCACTCGGTACTTCCAGGAATGACAGGTCTTTGGCAGATTCAGCCAAATCGCCACTCACCAGATTGTCCGTCAATTGTTGAGCTCGACCTGAAGTACATCGAATCCTGGTCAATCTGGCTTGACCTGAAGATATTGGCTCGAACCGCGCTCGTCGTTTTGCGATTTGGTGGCGACGCCGGGCCGGGTACAGACGAGGACTGATCAAAATCATGAAGCTACTTTTCATCTGCCAGGATCGCATGGGCGAACGAATGGCTGGCCCGGCAATTCGCTGCTATGAGCTTGCTGTGGGAATGGCAGATCTCGGCCACGATGTCACGGTGCTTCTACTGCAGGAAGCAACCAGCGCCGCCTGGGAGGTGCCGGGATGCGATGTTGTCACTGAGCCGACGATCACGGTTCGCACGATTCGGCGTATCGCCTCCGAACACGAGGTAGTGATAACCCAACCGATTCGTCTGCACCTGCAAGAGGCACTTCATATTGCAGGAACTCCAGTCATATTCGACATGTACGTGCCTGGGGTCGTAGAGCAGGCAACCAGCCAGAATCGCGAGCTGGCCAACCCGTTGCGCGTTCGCCAGGCTGTGGTTTCACGTGCTCAGATCGAGTTTCGCGGCGCACTGGCAAGCGGCCACAGCTTCCTTTGCGCCAGCGAGGTTCAGCGCACTTTTCTGCTTGGCGCCCTTGCGCATGCAGGCCGCCTGAACATGGAGTGGCAAGGCAACGATGAGGCTGGCGACGCCTTCGTGCGGATCGTGCCGTTTGGACTAAGCGACGAGCCGCCGGTCGCAGAGTGGCCAGCTGATGGCGTCGGCCCGCTCCGCAAATCCTTTGAACCAATCCAGAAAGATGATCTGGTGCTTCTCTGGGCTGGTGGCATCTGGAACTGGCTGGATCCACTCACGATCATCAGAGCAGTTGCAAAGGTCAGGGAAGCACTCGATCCGAACATTCGGCTGTGCTTCATGGGAGCACACCACCCGAATCCGGACGTACGCATGGCAATGCTGGATCGGGCACGCTCCCTCGCGACAGAACTGGACGTGCTGGATAAGAACGTGTTTTTTCTCGAGGGGTGGGTGCCATATGACGAGAGAGGGCAGTATCTTCTTGATGCCGATATTGGTGTGAGCGCCCACTTTGAATCCCTCGAAACCACACTTAGCTTTCGTCAACGATTACTTGATCACATCTGGGCAACACTCCCGACAATTGCTACTCGGGGCGACTCCGTTGGCGACCTGATGTCGACGAATAGGGCCAGCATTAGCGTTGATTTCGGGGGTGTCGAAGATTGGGTCGAAGCTATTGCCAAGCTGTCTGATCAGAAACAGCGACAGTCAATGGTCAGGAGCGCCGAGCGCCTTAGGAG
>CAYTTD010000523.1:0-1771 GCA_964440595.1 uncultured Gaiellales bacterium | reverse complement strand
CGTCGAGCCATGGCGCATCTTTGCCCAGTACATGGGTCGCGCCGACGGTCTGGCACGCGGCCGCGACGGCAACGTACACCTCGCCGACATCAGGCTCAACATGATCGCAATGGTTAGCCACCTTCCGGCGATGTTGCCGGTTGCGGTGGTCTGCGCACTCTCCTTCAAGATTCGCGGCGAGAAAGACAAGTGTGCATTTGCCTGGTCTGGAGACGGCGCCACCGCCCGCGGAGATTTCCACGAAGGTGTCAACATGGCTGCCGTGCGCAACCTCCCAATCGTGTTTATCATCGATAACAACCAGTGGGCCTACTCAACTCCACAGCACCTCGAGTTCGCCACAAAGCACGTTGCAGATCGAGCCCGAGGCTATGGAATACAGGGTGTAACGGTTGATGGAACTGCCATCCTTGCCGTCGTAGAAACCGTGAAAGCTGCGCGCGAGCGAGCCGTGTGAGGTAAAGGCCCATCGATAGTTGAGCTTGTCGCCCTGCGAATGGAAGGTCACGCGGTTCACGACGATGCGTTCTACGTTCCCAAAGAAGACTTCGACGTATGGGCGAAGAAGGATCCAATCGAGCGCATGCGCGTTTTCCTCATGGAGCATGCATCTCTCTCCATTGATGAGGACGAGGAGATTCGCGCCTGGGTCAAGCGACACCTGAATGAGCAGCTCGAGCGCGCAGAGGCCAGCCCTCTCCCCGATCCAGCAACCGCAACGGAAGGGGTGTTTGCTCGCCCGGAGGATCTAGACCGCCCCCACCATTGACCAACCCCACCACCGGGACCGACGGAACAGGAGAAGTAAAGATGTCAGAAAAAACTTACTTGCAGGCAATAGCGGAAGGCCTTCAGCAGGAGATGCGGCGCGATGAGCGCGTGTTCGTTATTGGCGAGGACGTTGGCGTGTACGGCGGAGCCTTCAAGGTCACGCAGGGGATGCAGGAGGAGTTCGGCGAGTGGCGAGTGATCGACGCACCTCTCAGCGAGACCGCAATCACCGCCTCGTGCACGGGCGCTGCGTTGACGGGCCTTCGCCCTGTCGCCGAGATGCAGTTTGCCGACTTCGTAAGCTGCGGTTGGGATCACCTGACGAATGTTGCAGCGAAACAGTTCTACCGAATGGGCACCCCTATTCCGATAGTTGTGCGCCTACCATGCGGTGGCGGCGTCTCTGGCGGGCCATTCCACTCGCAGATGTACGACGGTTACTTTGCTCACTGCCCGGGCCTGAAGCTTGCGCTGCCAGCAACACCCGAAGATGCAAAAGGCATGATCGTCGAGGCAATTCGCGATCCAAATCCAGTGATGTTTTTCGAGCACAAGAATCTTTATAGGCGCATCAAGGGCGAGGTGCCCGACGAGCTCTATACGACACCGTTCGGCAAGGCGCGTATTGCTCGAGAAAGAAGCGACGTAACGGTGGTTGCATGGAGCGCGATGGTTTGGACCGCGCTTGACGCAGCAGACGAACTCGCCAAGCAGGGTGTTAGCGTCGAAGTGCTCGACATGCGCACGATCGCGCCTCTCGATTTCGAGGCAATCGCCAAAAGTGTTGAGAAGACTTCGAAAGCTGTAGTGCTTTATGAAGACACGCGCACCGGCGGTTTTGGAGCCGAGATTGCAGCTCGCATCTCTGACGAGCTGTTCGAGAGCCTTGATGCGCCTGTGAAGCGCATCGCGACGGCTGACGTGCCGATTCCATTTGCACCAGTGCTTGAGCAAGAAGTAATTCCACAGATCGCAGACGTTGTCAGCGGAGTCAGCGAAC
>CAYTTD010000522.1:0-1784 GCA_964440595.1 uncultured Gaiellales bacterium | reverse complement strand
GGCATTTTATATGCCAAACACACTCTCAGGGTCTATGATCTGGATCAATGCCGGGCAACGAAGCCACATACAGGATGATTGTTGACAACAGCGAGGTGCAGGCGCTTTGCGCTGCCGCCGCACAGGCAGGGTCGATTTCGCTCGACACGGAGTTTCTCTGGGAGCGCACTTATGCACCGCTTCTTTGTCTCGTACAGGTCAATGTTGCAGGCACTATCCAGCTGATCGACCCTCTCGATGGCATAGACCTGTCGCCATTGATGGATGTCATTGCCGACCCGGCAATTGAGATCGTCATGCACGCGCCACACGCCGATCTGGTGGGTTGCGCTGTTCGATGGAACTGTGATCCGGCAAACATTTTCGATACACAGATTGCCGCTGGATTTGTAGGGCACGGCACGGGTCTAGCGTACGATCGCCTGGTCGAGATAATCACCGGCAAGACGCCTGCGCCGAGCGAATCATTCTCCGATTGGAGTCGTCGTCCGCTAAACGACAAGCAGCTTCGCTACGCCGCCGAAGACGTGCTCTGGTTGCCCGAAGTTGCAGCGGCAATAAAGAAGGAGCTACGCGAGCGTAGTCGCGAGGAGTGGGCAACCGAGGAAATGGAGAAGCGGTACGGCGACCCCGGCAGGTTCCGCACCGACCCAAATGAGGCTTGGCGCAAGGTTTCCAGACGCGGCAAGCTATCGCGTCGTGATCTTGCGGCTCTACAACCGCTCGCCGCATGGCGCGAGCGCAAAGCGCGAGACCGCGATATTCCGGCCAGCTGGGTGTTGAAGGATCCAACGCTATGCGAGATTGCAAAACGGCGCCCGTCAAGCGAGCGATCCCTTGCTTCAATCCGGGGCGTCAAGGGCGTTGTCGGTGATGCAGACAAGCGCGAGGTACTACGAGTTGTGGGCGAAGCTCCTACAAAGATCGACCTGGGGGAAGAATCCGCGGCACCACCGGGCAGGGGCACGCGACGCAGAGTGTCAGCTTCAAAGGGTCTTGGCACGGCACTGCTGAGAGCGAGATGCGAGCTTGCTGAGATTGCTCTTGAACTGGTGCGCAACGCACCTGATGTCGAGGCACTCATTACATGGGTGGCATCACAGCAGGAAAGTCGCGCCGGCAACGAGACTGAGACGGATGGCGCGGACGAAACGGCACCAGATGACCCCGACACGTTGCCAACTCTGTTAGGCGGATGGCGCGCAGAGGTTGGTCGCGAGATCGTTGATCTGGTTGAAGGACGAATCTCACTGTCGCTCACAGATCAGGAGCCATGGCTTGTCGTAAATCGCATTGCACAAGACCAGTAACACGGGTTGTGTACATATTGGACAACGCAAAGCCAATGGCAACACCCGCTGAAATTAAATAAGTTGCCAAAATCGCCACTAAGTTAACTTCAACAAGGTTCGCCACTCAACTTTTCACAGGGGCGGCGCGCAGGCCGAGCAAGCCAAACGATTCTGTGTCAAATGGAGTGTGGGCAACTCCTCCGACCAGCCAAGGTGCCAGTACGGCCTCCAGTTGCCCAGTGATCGTTTCAACCGCAACATCGCCCTGACCGGGCAGAGCAACACCTTCTATGCGAAGCGCAGCACAGGTTGGTTGGTCTTGAGCAAAATCAAGTGCCGACAATTTTGGCGAAACAATCCAAAGAGTGGGGTCCATTTGCGCGTGAAATTGCAGAACAGGATCAAGCGCGTCCGTAACTTGCTCCCTCGGCGAGCTCGCCGAGCCGCGGTCGCAAGAGACTTCCATCAGTGCCTGCAGCTGCACGTGCCGAC
>CAYTTD010000521.1:0-1791 GCA_964440595.1 uncultured Gaiellales bacterium | reverse complement strand
ATGATGATTTAATGGGCCGTGTAAAGGTCGAGCGCATCGGCAACATGATGTATGCAGAGGCGCTGTTTGTGGCTATTGTTTCTCTGATTACGACTATGTTCTATGCAAAACTGAACCATCGCCTTGACGCCATTCAGGGAAAGCAGCTCAAGAAGATCGACAAGCGTATAGACAAGCTTGAAAAGTAGGGCTTAGTTATGGGCAATAACAGGTGACGCCGATGGCGCATTGCTTGTTTTTGCTTCATTAACAACCCAACCGACAAAAAGCAGGCCGCAGATCAAGGCAGTAATGCTGGCGATCTTGCTGCCTGCTTTTATTCGTTTAATTCTTCGAGTCGCAGGTGAGATGTGCACTTCTTCGCGCCTGATGACCATGCATGCAACCTGGCGAGTGCCGTACGAACCGGCTGATCGAGCCGTGTATGAGCCGCGTGGCGCTGAAACGGCAGAAGGGTATGTGGAGCGAAAATTTGACATGGGCAAAATACGTCAATTGCAATAAGCTTATACTGTATCGGCAGATCTGCCAATAACTTTAGTACTAATTTTCAATTGAATAGCTGCCGGACAGGGATTCGAACCCCAACTTCCTGATCCAGAGTCAGGCGTCCTACCGTTAGACGATCCGGCATTGAGTGCCTCGCAGTGTACCTGACAAGCAAGGGGTTTGAAAAGCCCTCTAGGGGCGGCGGCTATCGCGCTTTGGTTTTACGGTCCACGATGATGCTCTTGATGAGGTGTTGTCTGTGGTTGGTTTTCGATACCTTTTTCCGCATCCAACGGCCTCAGGTGACAGGTCTGATGCTCCACTGACGCCAATAGCGCTCAACGTAACCATCTTCTCAAGGGCAGGCTGGAATCTTGTCAACTGTTCAACCAGGAGTTTTGCGTTGGCATGATCGTCAGAAGACAGCGTTTTCGACTCCTTTGCAGCATCTACTACGGTTTGAATCATCTCCACCATTTTGACGTTTGACGCGGCAAGCACACCGGCGCGATCCCGCCATTCCCGGCGCTTCTGGATTGTGAGCGACGACGAAGCCAGAGCCTCCCATATGCGCACGTACTCCCGACGAATTCTTGGTAGCTCGTCCTTCAACAGATTTCGCAGCAATGCAGCATCATCGGTGGTCATCATGACCGTGGAGGATACCTAATCGTTGAATAGAGCGTAAGCGGCCAGGGCTCCGCCAACAGCAACCAGGCTCGCGCCTAGGAGTGCGTGGGACAAGCCACGTGGTTTGATCACCTTTGACTCTATCGACAGCATGTTCCGCTCATGGGCGTGCTCCATGATGTAGCCACGCCTGACCTCGGCATCCCAGAAGAGCTTCCTGGAATTCAGGTCGGCGAACTCACCTGCCAACTTGTCAATATGAGCATTTTTGCGCCCCAGTTGAGCGTTAAGCTCCACCACGTCCTGCTTGGCGTGTGTGAATCCACGAACACCGGTAATTACTCCCGCTGTTGCAATGCCACCGCCAACGGCTACTCCCGTTGTGTTACTCATCTATTTGGTCCCTTGTCCCGAATGGTTACTTATTACCGTCAGGTTGCGGCGTTTTGACCCCGCACCTACACATTCTCCGGGTTATCGAGGTAATCGCGTGGGGAGGTTTCAGCGATGCCCTCGTAATTGCGGATTTGAATGAATAGGCAAAACATGTTCGGCATCCGATTTTTAATCCGGTTGGTTATGGGGGCTGAGGTGTGTTGGTTCGGAGGCTCTGAATCACATGGATGTTATTCAGCAGCGTAAAGCGTGAGCGCTGGAAGACGCTCACGCAAG
>CAYTTD010000520.1:0-1811 GCA_964440595.1 uncultured Gaiellales bacterium | reverse complement strand
TGCCAGACGTCCGATTATCTCCCCTGCCTTAGCCGGGCCTACAGCACGCTCGAGAATATCTCGCGCGTAGTCCAAGCCGCCCTCGGCGATATAGTCCTGAGCTAGGTGTGAGTGGTAGAACTCTTCAAGAACTTCTCGTCGCTCATCTGCATCAATTCCGTCAAGCGCAGCAATCTCAAGGATGAGCTCGTCGATTTCATCCTGACGCAGGTGCTTGAAGATCTCACCGGATCGCTCAGGGCCAAGCGCAATCACCAGAACGGCAGCCTTTCGCCGTCCGGTCAGGGTATCCATATCGGGCCGACCCATGGTCGCTGGACTGTGTGAAGGTGGTGTCATCTAATCCGCCCCCCTTACCTATGTGATCCGTCGTTGAGCCAGCCGCGAAGCTGCTGTGCTACATCATTGGGCTTCTGCGCTGCGATGCGGTCAACCTTCTGCTGAATCTCTTGGCGCTTCTGCGAATCGAGCGTACTTGCTGCGGAAATCGCGGCCTCAAGCTCCTTCAATGGAATGGGCTCCAGGCCGTCCTCCAGCTCGAGCATGTCATCCTCGGGATAGAGCAGCTCGTATGTGCGGTCGTTGAGTGCGCGCCGAATGAAGAATGCCATCAGGCCCAGCCCAGTCGCTAGCAGGAAGTACTTTACGAAGAGTAGGATCATCGCCATGCTTTCCGCCTTCTTGGCAGCCGCAGTGGTCTTAGCCGGCTGTACGAGTGCTGCGGTATTGAAGGCTACGGTTTCATTGGCACCAACATACTGCTCAGCCGCGTTCTGTACAGCCAAACACGACGACGGGTTGGACTCTGCGATCTTGTCGGAGCAGACGACGCTCAGTCGATATTGCTTGACCGAGCCAGACGCTACCTTGACGGCTTCTCGAATCTCATCATTTGAGTAGATGGTGGTTCCCTTGTCACGCCCGTATCGCTGCGTAGAGCCAACGCCAGTACCGATTGCAGCATTCTGCGGGTTCTGTACGTTTGAGCCAGTGCCGGTGATACCGGCTGCGTTTGGTCGTGAACCTTGGAGCGTCTCAACATCAAGATCTTCGCGAACGGCAGGACCTGTGACGTTGTCCTCGCCACCAACATCCTTGATCTCACGACGAATCTGATCGATGTCGATCTCGGGGTTGGCCAGCACCTGCACATTGTTTGCGCCCACGATCTTCTCGAACTTGGCTGTGAGATCTAGCTCGATCTGGGTCTTTTGCTGATTTTCAAGCCGTCGCTTGAGTGAAGCCTCGGACAGCGCGCCGTTGGAGTCCGACAATGGCTCACCATCTTCGCCCATAACCTCACTGAGCATTGGCCCGCGTACATCAAGCACCGTAACGGAACCAACTCCCATGTTTGGCACGGATGCTGCAACAAGGTTCTGAATCCCTGAGACTTCCTTGCTTGCGAGCTCTTCATTTCCGGTATCTACCGTGACGCTAGCCTCGGCAACCTGGGAATCCTCGTCCAGGAATCGATCAGTAGGCATAGTCACCGTGACGCTCGCCTTCTCCACCTTATCCAGCGACTCAATCTGACTTGCAATCTGATTCTCAAGGCACTGCTTCTCCTTGAGCTTTTGCTGCTCGCCCGTGGCAGCTACAAGAGATTGCTGCTCAAAGTCACAGAGCCTGTGGCTTGCAGAAATGCCTTGCGAAGCCAGGGCGCCAACAGCATCCGCCTGGGATGCCTCGGGAACTTCGATGGTGGTGCTATTAGCGGTAAACCGAACGTCGATGTTCTTGTCTTCGAGGGCCTTCTTAGCCTACTCGATCTGGTCCGGCTTAACCTCCGTAGAAGCCGCTACCCACGT
>CAYTTD010000519.1:0-1817 GCA_964440595.1 uncultured Gaiellales bacterium | reverse complement strand
CTCCAGTCATCACACGGCACAAAACAGAGTCCGAGCTTCTCGAGGTTTGGCGTTGGATTCAGTGAGGCCAAGCCGTCGTGCGTGACCCGCGTCTTGTCAAGGTTCAGCACCTTTAGCGATGCAGCGCTGCCATTGATTCGCGCGAGAGCGCGATCGTCTATAGCAGTTGATCTCGCGTCGAATACCTCGAGCAAATCCTGGTGCGGCAGGTTTGCAAACGCCTCGCTTGAGGCGTCTATGTGCGAGAGGTTCAGTGAGCGCAGGTTCTTGGCCTGCGCGAGGTAAGTTAGCGATTCTTCAGTGAAGCCCGTGCAGCCCGCGAGGTTGATGTGCGTGAGAAAGCGAAGTCTGCGCAGGTGGCGCAGATCTACCTTGCTTGCGTTCACCTTAATGCTTCGCAGGTCGGTCAGGTGTGCAATGGCGCGCAGAAAGCCGTCGGGCAATCGACGCGCCTCGCTAGTCACGGTGAGCGCCTGAATCGCACCCGGGTCAAGCGCGGCCAAGGCGCGCATCACCTCGTCATCAACCTCCTTGAGCTGAAGTTCGACGGCTGTTTTTGCTGGCACCTGGGCAGAGCCGCCCTGTATCTTGATTGAGCGTTGGTCGGCCGCTATGCCTTTTGGTCTGAGCAAGCACAGAGGCTTTTCAGAGTTTGGATGCGGGCGCCAGCAAAACAGTGTGCCAACATGCTCCCCCGGCAGCTTGATCGTTCGAGCGCTCTTCCACCCATCGCCAGGCGTGCCAACGATCTCCTCCGCCATCTTCACGGCCTCGCCCAGGTGAGCGTGCTCACCCTGAAAGACGAGATCAACAGCTCGACGAACAAGTGATTTCTTTATTTGGTTGTCGCTCATGATTCCACCCGTTCAGTCACATCGTTTTTCTGACCACAATGAGTAGGTCGCGGGTGGATGTAAAAAGCGTTCAAAAAAAGATTGTTGTAGAGGGTGTAGGGGGTGGCGCGAGTGGGCTGATCCATCTTCGCTGGTCGGGCCAGAGCCTCCCCCGCAAAGAATTTCTGAACGCTTTTTTGCTCCCCCGCAGACTTGTTAGTTGTGGGTGGTGAATCTCGGTTCTCCACAAAGAACAACAGGTGGTACTCAGTAAAGGGGTCAGACAATGAACACAGTGAACTTGACAAAGCATGCGCAGCAGAGGATTCTCGAACGACTCGGTGGGCGCAGCCCAGAGGGCGCCCGGCGCCAGATTGAGGATGCGGTGGAGCAGGCTGCCGAGCGCGGCGCTCTGCCAAAGCGACCTCCACAGTGGATGAACCGGCGCAGGCGTACGTGTGCAAACACCAGGTACGTGCGCGTAGACGTTGACGGGCGTCGAGCCTGTGCAGTCACTCTCGCGAAGGAGCAGCAGCTGGTTGTCGTAACCGTGATCGTCGACGGGGTTAGCTCGCGTCGGGCGTACCCACGTTGCGTGCCACCTCCAGGCGTTGGCGTCGCGCCAACGGCGCGCAGCAAGCCACGGTGGGCGCGCATGCCGTCACCGGTCTGCGTGCGGCCACAACGATGTGCCAGGCAGAAGGCGGCGTGAGCGAGATGGATGAGTTTCCGAGCAAAAGACCGGATCAATCAGAGCCAGGCGCAGGCGGGCGCGATGGGCGCGACGGGCAGGCCGGCGGCCGCGATGGCAGCGACGGGAGCGACGACCAAGACGTGCGCGCCATCGAGCGGCACAACCGAAGTCGCGAGCTCGCGGCGCGAGCCGTCGAGCGAATCGAGGCAGCCATCGACAGCGGGCGCTTCCACGAGGTGACACGTCTCAAGACAATGCCCGGCGGCTTGGTAGCAGCTTGGCTGATAGAG
>CAYTTD010000518.1:0-1824 GCA_964440595.1 uncultured Gaiellales bacterium | reverse complement strand
ATACTAGCGAACGGTTCCCAAGCCATTTCCGAAGGATCAGCGTGTACGCGAAAAGATCGGTGCAACAGTTCGAGGTGGTCAAGGCAGTGGTCGTCGATGACGCCGCTGGAAAACCAGATCGGGCGGCGATCGCACTACACAAACAACGCGCCCAAGAGTTGATCGCTGATGCTGACAAAGTTGGTGATTCGTTCGGCGCAAGACCAGGCATCTGGTTCTACGGATATGACGTCGGCATCATGCGCGTTGCATTTTCTGTTGCCGCTTACATTGATCATTCCTTTGCGCTCCTCGACGAGTGGCAGGACAAGTGGCAAAACAGCAAGGGAACAAAAAACGAAGGATCTGTGCTGACCCATTTCAACGCGCGGCCAAACATGGTGAAGTCGCGTTTAACCCCCAGCAAGTGATTCGCTCGCAACGACTGAGCCGGGCGAAACACCTCAGGCTTCGCAAGCGTCATTCTTGGGCAAGTCGCTGCGCGACGAGTCGTCGCCTGTGAGTATGCGACTGGTCGCCGCTGGGTTAGGGGGATTAGCAGCGGTTGCCACGGGAATAGCACTGCTGCGTTTCATCCGCCGTTAATACTCATCCGTATCTGCAATACGCATGCGCGTTGCTCGTGTTCAACTGGCTCTTGCCATTGTTTAGCGCTGCCAACCGAGGGGAAAACTAGCCTGAACTGAGAGGTGGTTGGCGTGAAGAAGTTAGCGACGATATTGACGGTTGCATTTGGATTCCTGGTTGCAGTTATTGCGTTTGTCGGATCAGATGACTTGCTTCTTCCCGTTACAACTGCTGGCGGAATCGCCGTGGCTTTGCTGTGGGTTGCCGTTTGGATTGTTGGATCAAGATCTTCGGATTCTGCGTAAGTCTTCTGTTGGAATTTCTCCAAAGTACCTGCGCATTAACGGAGAGTGGCGTGATCTCGTTCTGTTTGCCAAGACAGTCGAGGTGCACTTGGGGTTAGATTGACATTACGATCAGCCAGCAGCAGGTAAGTGCTCTACCACGCCTCGCGGTAGGGGCTCAACCCATCCAAATCCTTTGCCTTGTGGCACCGTGAGGGGCGGTGTCGGTACGTCGTCTCCCGGATCTGCCGTGTGGAAGACGGATGGAGCATTGTCGTTTGGTGCTGTTGGGCACCAGTATGCGGCGACCGTCTGCACATGGGTGCGACCGATGCCAAGCTCTGATTGTCCGCCGGTGTAAACGGGTAACGCGTCGGCTGCCGCACGCTCGAGCAGGCCAAACAGATTTGAAAATGTCCCCAGGCGTGAGGGCTTTACGTTTACGTGGGTTGAAGGGAGCGGCATCTTGTCGAGGTCGCCAGCTTCGTGCAGTGGTTGGTCGAATGCGATTGGTGCGCATGCATTTCGCAGGACTTCTGCTACATCAGTGTCGCCACTGGGATCCTCCATTATCACCTGTGGAAAATGGCGAACCAATCGTTCATAAAGCGAGGCTTCAGGATTCAGGCGAATCTCATCGAACGGGTACCATGCCTTGAGGTCAAGCACCTCTATGTTTGCGTGTGCAGCCAGAGCCTCGCAAACGCTGTCGTCCCATGTTTCACCGGCGTCGAGTTTGAAGCCAATGCCCGGCAATTGCTTCGCCCATGCCAGTACGCGGTTCGTATCGGGTGGATCTCCCAGCGCGAGTGACAAGACCCAATTCGCTGGTTCAGGTTCGCGCCCGAGCAGATCTGTGAGTGAGGCATCTGCCTGGCGAAGTGCCAGATCGAGCGCGGCTGACATGATTGCTCTGCTTGGATTGGGTGCCATACCGGTTGAGCGCTCCTCGGGGTGGCTGAGATCAAGCGAG
>CAYTTD010000517.1:0-1837 GCA_964440595.1 uncultured Gaiellales bacterium | reverse complement strand
AATTTAGTGGCTTTCCCTTGAGAAAGTTGTGTGCCATCAGAGACGTGCCAACGCCAACTGGAACTGCAACAGCGCCTGCCAGCGCACCCGCTCCAATGGTGACTCCCCGATTGAGTCCGCTACGTTGCACTCCAGCATCAACAGATGAAACAGACATTAGATTTGCCCCTTTGGTCCCTGGTTTCGACACAATGTCCGTCAGTTCATCGAGGTATTCCAGCAATTTCGTTGCAGCACGGATCACGACTTAAACATCGACAAATAACCAAAAAATGGGTTTGAAACCATTTTATTTCCTACTCCGATAATAAGTTGGGGGTAAATTCTTTGACGGAATCTGACTCAAAATTAATTCGCTTTGTTTTGCCGGTGCTGGTCACATGCATCCTTGCGTTTTGGACCTCACCCGCAATGGCAGTTGAAACAGTCAGCCCTGAGTACGCTGGCGAATTGCTCAAGGATGCCGATGGCCAGCCGTACTCCTGTCCTAACTCATGGTCGGGGAGCAGCGACGCTCATGGAACAATTGTCGTACCCTGCGGCAATAATATTCTTCGTATTGCTGCCTCAGGCAAACTGCTGGAGGTAATACCAACCCCCAATGGACTCCCAGCTCTGCGCGATGCCGCAGTAAGCAATGATGGCAATACGATCTACTTCGTTGCTGGATACATAATCGATCTGCCTGACCTGGCGATTTTTCCTGAACATGGATCGGTAAAGAAATTAATCAAGACTGATCGTGGATGGGATCTCGACACAAGCTTTGCAGTTGGTCCATTCGATTTGGGATTGACAACGTGGGCTGCAAGGAATCTTGACGTTGACGCGGCAGGAAATGTCTACGTCTCAGTAAATGCATTCATCTATGTATTTGATTCTAGCGGTGAACTCTTGTCAGTGTTTGGGGGCGACGATGTATTCGTAAACGGTGTTTATCAGGAGGGTTTGGAAGTTGCACAAGGCATTGCCGTTAGCGCTGATGGGAACACTCTGTACGTGGTGGAGCAGCGACGCAACCACGTCCAGCGCTGGACGCGCGATGGCGTAACCGGTGCGTGGCATAGAAACCGCAACTGGAACCTTGGCAAGCTCGGTCCGATGGGCGACTGTATTTCTCCTGATGGCTTTGCATCACCCTACGATGTAGATATTGATGCAGACGGCAACATCTATGTCTTGGACGTAACCTGCCGGCGTATCCTGAGATTTGATGCAGAATCCAAAGCTCACCAATTGACGATTTGGCGAAACTATCCGCCTCCTGTCGAAGGTACCGAGCTATATCACGGAATCGCTGTCAATGCGATCGGAGATGTCTATGTGCCAGGCATGGGGCGACGCTTCAGAGCATTAACACCAATTGGCGGACACTGTGTGATCGACTCAACTCCTCCCAGAATCGACAGTGTGACTCATCCCACAACTTCAACGACCGATACGGTTTCAGTCACGGTAAACGGCGTGGACGATTGCTCACAGATGTCAGTGCGCTTTACCGGCGATGGGCTCAAGGAAAACACAAACTGGACCCAATCGACCACATCGAGTCTTCAGCTCACTGCCGGTTATGGAGAAAAGACCGTGACCGCTGAGGTAAAGGATACCGCTGGCAATACTGCATCCTCCACATTTACCATCACTCTGACCGCGGAACCGCCTGTTAGTGGCGGAGGCCCAACACCAGCGCCGACCCCGGTTGAGCCAGTCGTTCCGCTTCCACCGTCACCAGATCCTGCGGCTCCACTGGCGCGGGAGAGCATCTCGGTTCGCGGACTTCGACAACATTGCAAGGGCGACCCTAAAAAGATGTTGAATGGCATCAGCGGATACATGA
>CAYTTD010000516.1:0-1838 GCA_964440595.1 uncultured Gaiellales bacterium | reverse complement strand
GACTATTGCTGGCAGCGTGAGCGTGTCATTGAGAAGCTGGTTGATGCGTTAAGTTGGTCGATTGACACCGGTAACGTGTTTCTCATGGCACGATGGGATCCGAACAAGGGCCCAGAGATTCCAATCTACAAGCGACACGAAGGACAACTCACCGGGCAAGAATCATACCAAGTCGATGAGAACGGATACATCCTCAACGATGCTGGGGAACGCGTCATTGAGTCAGTAACAACTGGAGACGTGGTCATTGATGTCATCAATCCATTTGATTTCGTGAATGATGGCAAAGCGACCACCATCGAAGGGCAGCAATGGTTTGTCATCCAACAGAGCATGCCGTTGTCCAAGATCAAGATGCAGTGGCCAGAGCGTGGAAAGGACGTCAAGGCCGACAAGGATACCAAGACGCGGGCCATGTACCAGAAGAGGCTGCAAGCTCTATCCAGCAATCAAGGCGACTACTACGCAGAGCCAAAGGACGAGAGCGATTGCGCAACTGTCCGGTTCTATTTCGAGGCTGCATGTGAGGAATATCCGAAGGGTCGTTACTTGGTGACAGCCGGATCAGTGTTGCTGGAAACAGGGGCACTTCCACTTGGTGGAGATGATTACAACGTTATCCACATTGGGGACATCCATGTGAGTGGGTGTTTCTGGAAAATTGGAACCGTTGAAAACGTGACCCCGATCCAAAAGGGCTACAACCGTACCCTTTCTCAGATCATCGAGAACGCCAACAACATGGGCAACATCAAGATTATGTGCCCAAAAGGCAGCAAGGTTTCATCCGAAGCTTTTGACGATTCTGGTGACGAGGTGGTCGAATACGAGATCACAACAGGTGGAGAGCCACACCAGCTGCAGCCTGCCGAGTTACCCGGATACGTTGTTAACCTACTCCAAATCTACGACAAGAATTTTGAGGACGCTTCTGGCCAGCATGAAGTTAGCCACGGGAAAGCCCCTGCTGGCATCAAGTCGGGGGCTGCCCTCAACGCTTTACAAGAGCAGGACGATACACGTCTGGCCCCAACCAAGGTCATGCTGCTGCGTGCCCTTGAACGTTTGGGCATTCTAATTCTTAAGCTCTACGAACTGAACATGAACGTTGAGCGCAAGTTCCAGATCATCGGTGAAACAAACTTTGACATCGACGAGTTCACATTAAGTCCCGCCGAGGTGCAGTCCATCAACAAGGATGTCCGAGTCCAGACAGAGAACATCATCGCGTCACATAAGAGATTACAGCAAGAGCAAGTCATGGACCTGTATGGGGCCGGTGTTCTTGGCAACAAGGATGATCCAAAGATTCGCAAAAAGGTTTTGCAGCTCTTGGAGTTCGGGAACGTGGCTGACATCTTTGACGACTTGAATGTCGATGTGTCTCAAGCCAGGCGAGAGAACGATCAGCTGACAATCGGCAAAGAACTCGAAGTGATCGCTGATCCTAAAACCATAGACCCTGCAACAGGTCGTCCGATTTCGATTTTATCACTGCGTGCTTATGCATTCGAGAACCACGAGGTTCACCTCGAGATCATCAACTCACTTCGCAAATCACCGCTATATCGCAAAATGACTCCAGCGCAAAGACGAGCTGTCGATTTGCACGCAGAACAACACGAAGATTTTTTAAACCCAAAAAAGCCAGTACCCATCAAGGCTGGACCGCCACCGATGACTCCACTTCCTCCAATGCCTCCAATGGCAATGATGAGGGGAGCACCATCAATCCCAGTAGGACAAGGCGATGGGGTGCCGCCGGTAGATATGCCACCGGCACCACCCGTTCAAGCAGGGGTTATACCACCTCCGCCATCGCTTACGCCTACTATCGA
>CAYTTD010000515.1:0-1851 GCA_964440595.1 uncultured Gaiellales bacterium | reverse complement strand
GAGATGACATTGCATTTGATCACCTGGGGGAGGCCTCATGGCTACCGAGCCTCAAGGCACTACGAAAAGGTGGACGACTTGTTACATGCGGCGCCACAACCGGAGCTAATCCACCTGCCGCGATTACCCGAATATTCTGGAAGCAGCTCAGCATTCTCGGTTCAACGATGGCTTCTCGCACCGACTTTGGCGAAATGCTCGACACAGTCAACCGGCACAGGATAAGGCCGAAGGTAGATCGCATCTATCCACTTGAAGAAGTCGCGGACGCCCACAATTGGCTTGAACAGAGCAACCAGGTAGGAAAAGTAGTTCTATCTGTCTAGGTGGCTCAGCCGATTCCAAGGATGAAGCGAGCGTCTTCGCTCATGAGCTCAGGAGTCCATGGCGGGCTCCAGACAAGCTCTGGCTCCACCAGTTGAACACCAGGCAGCGCCTGAACGGCCGCAACGATGTCAGATTGGATCTGAGGTCCCGCCGGGCAGGCCGGAGAGGTCAACGAGTATGAGATACGAACGATACCGTCGTCACCGAAATCGACGCCGTAGATGAGCCCGATCTCAACAACATCCATACCAAGCTCAGGATCCTCAACTCCTCGCAGCGCCTCAAGCACATCCTCTTCGGACGGGGTATCGCTACTCTCCATTGAATCGTAATCCATGGTCGCATGCTCCATTCTCTGACTTGCTATCCAACACAGCCGTGTGCAGCTCCTATTTTAGGTAATTACTCCAATGAAGTTTGACGCGAACCGTCGTATTCATGAAAAAGAAGGAAACTTTAATGAGTTAGCAGCACCCCACCGAGTTGTCAGCCCCCCCTAGCTGACAATTCTTTTTGACCAGGCAGGCATCAATGAAAAACCGGCATGAGTATGAATTCGGACGAACCGGCAGGCCAAAACCTCCACACCAGATTACAAGGCTCAACGAGCGCGAGGAATTATGCCTTGGAGGCGGCCCCGGCGGCTTGCCCAGCGGCAGCGGCAGCGGGAGCGGGAGCAGCGGCGCTCCTCTGCTGAGCACTCTTACCGATTGCAGCAAGGAAGTCGTCGTTTCGACGAGCATCCTTGAGTTTGGACAGAAGTAGCTCAATTGCCGCATGTGGCTCCAGTGAGTGCAACACGTTTCGCAGCTTCCAAACCAGCACAGCCTCCGCCGGCTCCATCAGCAACTCTTCACGTCGGGTGCCTGATCCCTCGATGTTGATTGCAGGGAAGATCCTCTTGTTTGCCAATTTTCGATCGAGCCTTAGCTCCATGTTGCCAGTGCCCTTGAACTCCTCAAAGATCACCTCGTCCATCTTTGATCCCGTATCGACAAGTGCCGTACCGAGGATCGTAAGTGAACCACCATTCTCAATATTGCGCGCTGCACCAAAAAACTTCTTCGGCGGATACAGCGCGCCGGCGTCGACGCCACCAGAGAGTATTCGCCCAGAGGCTGGTGCTGCTATGTTGTATGCACGCGCAAGTCGCGTGATTGAGTCAAGCAGAACAACCACGTCACGCCCAAGTTCAACTAATCGTTTGCACCGGTCAAGAACAAGCTCGGTGATCTGAATGTGGTTGTCACTCGGCTGATCGAACGTTGAGTAAACAACCTCGCCCTTCACTGATCGCTGCATGTCGGTAACTTCTTCAGGGCGCTCGTCAACCAGAAGACAGATGATGTGAGCCTCAGGATTATTCTCGGCGATTGAGTGAGCAATCTGCTTCAAGACCATCGTCTTGCCAGCCTTCGGAGGAGACACGATCAGACCGCGCTGCCCCTTGCCGATTGGGGCGATCAGATCGATAACCCGAGCCGTCATGCCAATCTGGCGCCCTTCGTTTCCAACCGTCTCAAG
>CAYTTD010000514.1:0-1882 GCA_964440595.1 uncultured Gaiellales bacterium | reverse complement strand
GGAGGAGACACTTGGCGAGGCCGAGGTTCGACAGGTCTTCAAGGCAAGCCGCATCGGCACCATCGCTGGTTGTATGGTCACGCAAGGCACTATCGAGCGCTCTGCCCGGGCCCGCCTCCTCCGAGACGGCACCGTTGTGTTCGACACCACCATCTCCTCGCTCAAGCGATTCAAGGAAGACGCCAAGGACGTTCAGCAAGGCTTCGAGTGCGGTATCGCGCTCGAGAACTTCAACGACGTCAAGGAAGGCGACGTCATTGAGGCCTACACGGTCAAGGAAGTTGAACGCGACATCCACTCCGGAACCTGAGCGGACCCGTCCGCTGGCTAAGGGGATAGCTCGTGGGTCGCAATGATCACAGCCGTCACGATCGGCCCGGCTTTGCCGGCCTCCTTGTCGTGGACCTGCACTTTCCGGCCAGCCAGTCGCTGAAGGACAAGCGAAGCCCCTTGCGCAGCGTCACAACCCGTCTGCGCAACGCTGGCTTTTCGGCCTCAGAGATCAATGGTCAAGACACGTGGCAGCGCACACAGCTTGCCATCTCAATCGTTACTGGCGGCTCGGGCGATACCGAACGCAAGCTTGATGAGGCCGAGCGCATCTGCGTCTCGGAGGTGCCAGATGTGACCACGCGACAGCGATCGGTAGTCTCGTTGGAAGAGTTCGGCCGCTAGAGACTGGCTAGCAGAACTTGTTTGCAACACCGTCGATATTGGTGTCCATTCCCTCTAGGTCACCGTATGAGCACACAAGTCCTGACTTATGCTTGCTGTTCGTAACCCGGATCTCAAGTCGATAGGCAGGGCGCTCTATGCCACCAGGCCCCGCTTGAACTCCAGGCACGTACTTAATCTCCGCGCCGTCTGTTGTGCGACCCCCTGCCCCCGAAACGGTGAGCATGGTCAGCCCGGGTTTGTCGCCGTCAGCTCCGATCCTCACGTTCTCGGGAATTTGTGATCCAGTAAGGTATGAACGGATTGGATTAACTCGGTCGTCTACGGGACCCTTTATGCCGGCCTCGTCAGCTGGCCAGTCCGTGTCTGGTTCCGGCACCTTCCCCGCAAAGTCCACCTGATATCGCTCGATAGCTTGCGAGTAGGTGGCGCCGGCCGTCATGGCGGACTTGAGGTTGGCAGTGTCCTTGGATCCGCCAAACATCGAGAAGGCAGCCACCATCAGGATTGAGATGATTACCATCACGATGATCAGCTCGATCAGCGTGAAGCCATCTTCAGTGGTTTGCGCAGCATTGGAGGTGTGAGTGGGCGTTCGCACTGTAGATGTATCGACAAGAATGGCGAAAACATGAGGTTATGCGGCCTGAACCGGTAGGATGCGCCGGATGACCGATCGAATGTTGCGCATAAACGAAGCTGTTCGCCAAGTGGTAAGCGAGACCGTAAGTGATCTCACTGATCCACGTCTGGGCTTCGTGACTATCACCGCAGTGCGTGTAGCGCGGGACAAGCGCTCTGCCAAAGTCTTCTACAGCGTGTTTGGCTCAGACGACGAGAAGCGTGCCACGGGAGCTGCATTGAATGCGGCTCAGGGCCTGATCCAGCGGAAGGGTGGCGCATCGGTCAAGTTGCACAGTACGCCCGTGCTGGAGTTTGTTTTTGACGACACCGTCGGGGAGGCCGACCGCATTGGCCGACTCCTTGACGACTCGATATGATCGGCGATCTGATGACGCAAGTACAAACAGATGAACGCGGAGCTGCGCGCGGCCCTCAGGCCACGCTTGCAGATATTGGAGCAGAGATTGCGTCTGCATCCAAGATTCTGGTTGCAACCCACGAGAATCCAGATGGCGACGCCATTGGTTCGGCCCGTTCTATGCAGCTCGTTTGTATGGCACTGGACGACCCTGGTGTTCAGGTG
>CAYTTD010000513.1:0-1887 GCA_964440595.1 uncultured Gaiellales bacterium | reverse complement strand
ATACATTGAAGACAAGTCAGGCGATTACCCATACGAAGATGCAATATCAAAGATCGACGAGGGAAATCTGCGCAGAATCGCAGAACAGGTGAATGGTCAATACCTGCACAGCTCGGGTGACATAGATGAACGCCTGAAACTAAAGTCGTCCACCACAAAACAAAGCGGCACCACCAAAACCCGGGCAAGTGTTGGCATCGAGTGGATCGTTGCCATCCCAGCAACCATCATCTCGCTGCTTTACATCTCTCTTGCAATGCAGGGCAGGACCCAGGCTTCAAGGCTGCGAAGAATCACGAAGGCTTCAAGACAGGTGGACACTCAATGAGCGCACGTATTTTGTTCACGCTGTTCGCGCTCGCCATTGGATTGAAGCTGCTTTCGCTTGGCTTCGTTGAAAAGTCGTCTACACAGCATTGGAAGAAAGGCAATGTTGAGACGGCGGGCGAGCGTCTGGAGCTCCTTCGCCGAGGCAATGTCATCGAGCCATGGATCGCCACCTTCAACTCAGGAGTCGTTGAATTTACCTCCGGTGAATACCGGAAGAGCGAGCAATATTTTCGTGATGCGTTAAAGCACGCACCGAAAGACAGGGCATGCGACGTCAGAAAGAATCTTGGAATCAGCATCGAGGCTCAAGGCGACGCGGCACTCAAAGACAACGATCCGTCCCGGGCATCGGCTCTGTTTGAGAAGGCAATTGCCGAGTATGAAAAAGACGAATCATGCGACCTCGACACCAGTCGCACTGAAGAAAAGCTCAGTAAGTCGCAAGGCGAAGAAAAGGATGCGGATGGCGAAGAAGGCTCAGACGACGAGGAGTCGGATGAGGGATCTGATTCCGGCGATGAACCTCCAACGAAATCCGATGAGCAGCAGCTGCAGGATCAGATGCAAAAGGCACAGGCCGACAGACAACGAGCCGAGAGAAACAGCCAGTCACGCGAATACGATGCCACTGACCAGTCGGTTGAAAAGGGTTGGTAGGGTTACTCGACTCGGCGTCTAGTGAACTGCTTTCACAGGTGCGCCGGCACGTGTTTCCCATACACCCCATATGGTGTACCACGCACAACCGGCAACTGCGCCAAGCAGCGCACCCTGGACAATTGATCCACTGTACTGCCCAGCCCAATCAAGAAACCATCGCAAAAATCCGGTTAGGCCGGCACCGCCAACAGCACCGGAAACAGCTCGAATCACAATGCGCCCGGTTCGATCATCGCCGGCTAGCGGCACTGGTGGCAGCATATGAAGTGACGAGCCAAGAAAAGCACCTCCCACGAGGCCAATGATTGCGCTTGCCAACGTGCCATGCGCAGCAACCGCGACAAGCATGGTGAACATCCCGGCGAGAACCGAGTCGCGCTTGGCATCTCCAATCGTGATGGTTGTACCCATGAATTTCATTGCCAGCTCCTTATAAGCGCTCGGTGAACGACATTACTCCTCCACCAATTCTGTTTGCGAACAATCCACCGAACATCAATCCTGCGCCAATGCCAGCAGCCATGTGATTTTTGAAACCGAGTCCTCCGACCGTCAACCCCAACACACCTACACCAATCTCAGCGTAGGAGAGCGTTCGAATTGCCTCATGCTTTGATAGACGAGAGCCCTTCTTCTCAGCCAAAGGAAAGGTTCCAAGCAGGGGCGCTGCTGCTGCCACTCCGAATGCGATTCCCCCAGCACGTAATGCGTTCATCGTAAATATCCGTCCAATCACCCAAAAATTACTGCCTGCCTGAGTACATCGAAGAAGTTAGACCGCTTAGTTTCATCATTTACCTCGCCCAACACGCAAAAGCCATTCGGCATTAGCGGTTCATCTGCGCATGGGAATCATCACATCAACAGGCTTGTCATCAACGATTACAGCGTCATAAA
>CAYTTD010000512.1:0-1888 GCA_964440595.1 uncultured Gaiellales bacterium | reverse complement strand
CGACCGACTTGAGACACTTGGTCTGGGCGGTGACATCGGACTGCCGATAGAAGACATTCGCAACCGCATCGCTCGGGCGCTTCAAATCGTTATTCAGATTGACAGATCCGCCGAGGGCCGTCGTGAGATCACATCCATAGTCGAGGTCATCGGATACGACGCTAACGGTGTCTCGCTTGCCCCGATCTTCAAAAGAGGCGCGGACGGCAACAAGCTTGCATGGACGGGGCACACTCCCAAAAGCCTTGAAAGAATGGGAGACCTCGCAGAGGGCGCAGAGAAGTGTCTTCGAGACCTAAGAGCAGCCTAGAGCCCCGACTGCTGACCAGCCCTTTCTTCGCTAATCGATTCATCAACGTCACCCAAGCTCTTTTTCTCCTTTTTGGGCGGAGTGCTGATGATGTCGACGTTTACAATCCGCGGGCCGTCTGTGTCGGTGACCTCGAGCCGCAAATGCCCGTGTCGAACCACATCGCCCTGATGCGGTTGTTGCCCAAGCTGACCGAAGACAAACCCTGCAATGGTGTGGTAGTCACCCTCTGGCAAGTCGAAGTTGAATCTTTCATTCAACTCATCGACCGGAAACTTTCCGTCGACCCTTATGTGGTTTTCCGCAATCTGCTCAACGAGTTTCTCGGGACGATCATGCTCATCGTCAATCTCGCCAACAATCTCTTCAATCAGATCTTCCAGCGTAACAATGCCCGCCAAGGATCCATACTCGTCAACAACCAGTGCCATGTGGCTCTTTGATCGCCTGAAGTCTGTCAACAGCCCTGCAAGAGACTTGGACTCGGGCACGATGTGGCCCGGGCGTAGAAGCATCTCAACCTGAACGTGGGCCTTGCCCTGCTTCTCAACCGCATTGAACAGGTCGCGAATATGGAGAATGCCTGCAACATCATCCATCGAGTCACGATAGACGGGATAACGAGTGTATGGCTGCTCAACAATCCTCTGCATCAGTTCTGGTAGTGGCATCGAGATCTCAAAAGCAACAACGTCGGGCCTCGGCACCATGACCTCGGCCACATTGGTATCAGCAAAATCAAAGACGTTGTAGAGCATCTCCTGCTCACTATCCTGTAGCACACCGCCCTTTGATGACTGCGACACGAGCATCTTGAGCTCTTCTTCACTGTGGATCACGTGCATACCCGGCGCTGGCTCAACACCAAAGATTCTGAACAATAGATCAGCGCTGCCGTTCAGAATCCAAATAAGTGGCGTGAAGGCGCGACGCAGGGCAGTTAACAAAGGGATCGATAGCAGTGCCACGCGCTCTGCTTTCTGCAGGGCGAAGTTCTTTGGCGCAACCTCACCAGCAACCACGTGCAGAAAGGTCAGACAGGCGAACGCAATCGCAAAGCTGAGAATGTGCACCGCATCACCTTTGATTCCGATTGCGTGCAGTGGACTCTCCAGCAACCTGGCGACGGCAGGTTCGCCAAGAAAACCAATGCCCAGCGAACACATCGTGATACCAATCTGGGCTGTCGACACATACTGATTGATGTCGTTAAGCCCGGCCTTGACCATGCTGGCTCGCTTTGACCCCTCGTCAACCAGCTCCTGAATCCTGGTTTGCCTGACGCTCACCAAAGCAAATTCAGCGGCCACGAAAAACCCGTTGAATCCAATTAGTGCAATGACCGCGAGTAAATAAAGAGGGCCGCCGTCAAACTCCATGATTCACCGCCCAGCAATTGGGGTCATGGCTCACGTTGATCTTTACTGAAGAATTCGGCGCCACTAACAGCGCCGAAAGACTCGAAGGTTCATCATCCATACTATGTCCCTCAGCGTAGCACTTTTTTTCATTTGCTCCAACGCCTTGGGACGGCATCGACTGGTTCATGGAGCCATTCTACCGCCCTTTGCAGAAAAC
>CAYTTD010000511.1:0-1889 GCA_964440595.1 uncultured Gaiellales bacterium | reverse complement strand
GAAACAGAAATCCGTTGCTGCTTGCCGCATTTGTAAAACCGCCTCTCGGAATTGTAGACTCGCGTGCGGGGGTGTAGCTCAGTTGGTAGAGCAGCGGCCTTTTAAGCCGTTGGTCGAGGGTCCGAGTCCCTCCGCCCCCATTGTTCAAGACGAAGTGAGTTGCCAACAACGAGCAGGCTTGAGCCAGCCATAAAAGCTGCTGCATACACAGGATTGAGCAATCCCATGGCGGCCATTGGTATACCTATAACGTTGTAACCGAACGCCCAAACCATGTTCCACCTGATCGTTGACAGAGTCTTTCTGGCAAGTCTGATCGAGGTCTCAGTGTTCTCGATACCGCCCCTCATCAGGGTAATCCCAGCTGACTCAATGGCCACGTCAGTACCCGTGGCTACAGCAATTCCCAGGTCTGCCTGAGCTAGAGCAGGTGCGTCATTAATTCCATCGCCGATCATTGCAACGACATGTCCATCTCTTTGAAGCCGCCTGATCTCAACAAGTTTGTCTTCCGGTCTCATACCTGAAATGAATCTGTCAGCACCAACTTCCCGACTTACAGCTTCGACTACCGATGAAGTGTCACCCGACGCAACGCAAGTTGAAATCCCCATTTGTTTTATGGCTCGAACTACCTGCATTGCTTCAGCGCGAATGGTGTCTGCAAGATGAAAAACCCCGTAACCATCGTTTTCCGTCCAAATCGCGACGCGCGTGGTGTCATCGTTTTCAAATTGAAATTCCTGATCTGTTTTTTCGCCTACATATTGAGGTCGCCCCATGATCAGCTTCTGCTCGTTGACGGTGGCGGTAAGCCCCTGCCCAGCCACCTCACGAACATTGCTTACCTGACCAGGCAGTAGAGTCAGATCCATTGACTCAACGTACTTGACGATTGCTACCGCGAGAGGATGTGATGATGATTCCTCAACTCTGGCTGCGAGCTGCAGGAGGGTTGTTCGCGCGGTACCCGGGTTTGATTCAAAAGACGTGACCTCAAAAAAACCGTCAGTCAGAGTTCCGGTCTTATCCATAACCAAGGTATCGATTTCGCCAGCTGTCTCCAACACATCGGCCGACTTGATGAATACTCCCTTGCGGGCACCAACGCCGGTGCCAACCATGATAGCGGTAGGAGTTGCAAGTCCCATCGCGCACGGACAGGCAATAACCAGAACGGCGATCGAAGACAAAAATGCGGCTTCTGAGTCTCCAGATAAGATCCACCAAGCCGCCAAAGTAAAAGCCGAAATACCAATCACCACTGGTACAAAAATAGCTGAGATGCGGTCTGCAAGTCGCTGTATTGCGGGCCTTGTAGCCTGAGCATTTTCAAGGAGCTGAACCACCTTTGCAAGGGCGCTCTCGTCTCCACGACCCGTCGCACACACCGTTACTGGCGCTGTCGTGTTTATTGTACCGCCCATGACCGAGTCTCCCACGGACTTATGCACGGGCATCGGTTCACCAGTGAGCATTGACTCATCTACGTCGGTAGAACCATCGGTAATTGTTGCATCAACTGGAAATGAATCTCCAGCCCTGACAAGCAAGAAATTACCCTTCACAACTTCAGCCAAAGGCACGGTTTCAATATCACCGTCCACGACCAGGCTTGCCGTGGCAGGACGTCGAGCGATCAATGCCGATATGGCTGAGGTTGATCGCCTCACTGCTCGCGCTTCAAGAAGGCGACCAAGAAGCATCAACGTGATGATGATCGCAGAAGTGTCAAAGTAGATGTCAGCACTCGCGCCTCGGAAAAGATTGAACGTTGACACAGACCAGGCATCAGTTGAGCCTAGTGATACGAGAGTGTTCATGTTTGCAGAGCCGTGTCGTATTGATGCTAGCGCTCCGCGATGGAATTGCCATCCGGCGAGAAATTG
>CAYTTD010000510.1:0-1889 GCA_964440595.1 uncultured Gaiellales bacterium | reverse complement strand
GTCTGGCCTGACACGGGTACCACAATCGCGACCGTCGAGAACACTGTCACGCGATAATGTGAATTGTCTCTGCCTTGCCACCAACACGTCACGAACCTCTTCGTGCGCAGCAACGCGCGAGGCAGCATCGTCAATCTGTGGGCTACGGATTTCATCAGTTACGTCAACATTGCTGATTCGCACGCACCATCTACCACGGTCAAAGCCAAGAACAACCGGATGCGCGATAGCCAGTGCCCGCAATCGATTCGCATCATCAAATGATATGCCCCGATCAATGGCAAGCCACGCTAGAGCTCGATAGGTGGCTCCGGTGTCAATGAACTGATATCCAATCGTTTCAGCAACCAGGCGAGCAACTGTACTTTTTCCTGACCCAGCCGGCCCATCAATGGTTATCACAAGCGGCCGCGTCCACCTTGGCAAGGCGTTGAGGTCACTCGACTTCACTGGTCGAGCGATGTTTTCCCGCAAAAACTTAATATCTGACTGACTTTCGGATGCATTCACCAACGGTGCATGGTACACGACATTGCGAACCACCCGCGCTGGCGCGTCAGCCATTGGAACAGAATCAGCTCCAGATCAACTACGGCTAAAAATTCGACAGCCGATCGATAACCCTGAAAAATCCGGGATAACTTACATCGACGCACTCAGCGCCGACCACCTCAACTCCGGATCTGGACGTAATACCAGCGGCTCCAGCGAGCATCGCCATTCGGTGGTCACCACTACAGCTCACCATGCCCCCTTGATGGCGTTGCCCAGACCCGCGAACGACGATGGAATCCTTACGCTCCTCCGCAGAAATTCCGACTCTCTTAAGAATCGAAACGGTCTCGGCAAGCCGATCAGACTCCTTATAGCGAAGCTCTCCAACACCCCTAATGAATGATTCACCTCTGCAGGATGACAACAGCAATGCGAGCAACGGAACCTCATCGATCAAAGATGGAATCTCCTCCGGCTCTACAACTGCCCGCATCAGCTCGGAATGAGTAACCTCCAGATCAGCAACAATCTCGCCGTCTATGAACGTTTGGCGATTTTCTATGGCGATGCGACCGCCCATACGTTCAAGGATCGATATGAGCCCGGTTCGCGTTGGGTTCAGTGTGACTCCGGGTAATCGAATGATCGATCCAGGCAACAACGCACCCGCGACAATGAATGGCGCCGCAGAACTGGGGTCGCCGGGGATTACGGGGCGCATTGCTGAAAACCGTTCGCTGAATGCATCCTGTTTATCGCTCGTTAGAGGGTCGGCTGATGCTACACAGGAATTGTCATCAGACAAAACAGAAACACCCAACTCACGCAAAATGTTCTCGCTGTGATCGCGACTTCTTGCTGGCTCGAAATACCTTACTTCCTCGGATGAAAATAAAGATGCGAAGAGAACCGCTGACTTGATTTGAGCACTAGATACGTCAATTTCAAGGTCACCACCGCGAAGCGGAGACAACACGCCATCTCCACCTACCCCATTAATCCTTATTGGCAGAGTACCACTTGGGGAACATGTGATCGAAGCCCCCATGAATTTCAGCGGTTCAACGACCCGAGCCATTGGCCTAACAGACAGGGAATCATCTCCGACAATCATGAAATGACCTTTTTGCGCTACGAGCAAACCGGCGAGCATTCGGGCTACACTCGCGGAGTTGCCGCAGTCAATGACCAATGGTTCGTCCGCGGTACCTCCTTGCATACCTTCAAATCCCACGCCAGTGATAATTTTTGTGTGATGCGAAGCTAAGTCATTCTCTACCTTTGCACCTAGACGCTCAACAGCAGCCAGTGCGCTTACAACGTCTCCGCCATCTGGAACGTTTTTAATGGAAACCGGCAGCTTGGAAAGTATTGATAACAGTATCAAGCGGATT
>CAYTTD010000509.1:0-1900 GCA_964440595.1 uncultured Gaiellales bacterium | reverse complement strand
GACAAAAAGTGAATAGCTTTCGCTTATTGTTGAATACTTGTATTGATGGAGTTGCTCGGTTGGATGTAACATCCGACTCGATGACCGTCACATCTGTCATGCACTTCGTCAACGAGCCAACAACCACTGCAGAGTGGTGGGCTAAGCAATTCGGTGGCAACATGCAGGTTGACGAAGAGTTCGCCTGGTTCAGGCGAGGCGATGTGGAAGTTGGATTTCATCCGGGTGACCAGAGCAAGAATCCCACAGGCGCTTCTACCGTTGTTTATTGGCAGGTCGACGATTTGGATACCAGCCGCACACGTCTCATTGACGCCGGTTGTGAGCCGTGGCGGGGGCCGCTTGACCTCAATGATGGTAGGAGCATCTGCCAGCTGAAAGACCCTTTCGGAATAGTGTTTGGACTCGAGGCTTCCTCAAAAACCTCTAAAACGATTCCAGCAGTAATAATCACGGGCACTATTGGCGCAGGCAAAACGACAGTTGCCGAGGAAGTATCTGATGTGCTCACCGAGCACAACGTGCGCCACGCATTGCTGGATCTTGACTGGCTCGCCCAGCTTTACCCCAGCCCGGACGACGACCCGTACAACGATGAACTCCTGTTCAGAAATCTTGCTTCCGTGTGGACCAATCTGAAGGCGGCTGGCGCTAACTATCTCGTCATGGCTCGCGTTATTGAAGATGCTGCTGACCTGCACCGCTACCAGGCCGTGATCCCGGAAGGTCTATTCAAAGTAGTACGCGTTATGGCACCGCCAGATGTTCGACATGATCGCATAATACGGAGAGAAGTTGGCGGAATGCGTGATTGGCACCTCACCAGGACTCATGAGCTTGAAAGCATTCTGGATGGCGTTAGTATCGAGGATTTTCAGGTTTCAAACGAGGGGCGCCCGATACGCGAAGTCGCCGATGAGGTGATTGGACACCTTGGCTGGCTACAAGGTGAGGCCGCGTCAACCTGAGAGATCCACTGTTAGAATCCGAAAATGCTAACGACCGCTTATTCGAAAGCACTTCCACTCTACAACCTGCACCTCGAGACGTCGGCGATGACGTCCGGAGGTTTTGAATCATTGCGACGGCTTCAAGTCGGGTTTGATGCACCACGATCCGGCTACGGGGGATTTGAATCAACCGTTTACTTCCGTGACGGCAAAACAGCGGGCATCAACACACGAGGATTTGTTGCGAACAAGAATGAGCGTGCTGCGGCACACGCGGTTCTCGATGCAGTTATTGCAAGCGGGCTGCTCACGCAAGACCTGCCAACTGGTGATTGGCGGCGCCCAGCTATCGGTAGATCCAGACTCTATTTTGACAGGCGCAGCCGCTTTGTTGAGTTCGACACTTCGCGTCCACCTGCAGTGCTGCAAGGAATACTCTCTGCCATTCTGCTTTACCGGTCGTCGCAATAGCGGTGCGCGATGCCTGAAACGCGATGGGTCATCTCAGTGTTGCGTGCGCTGCTCGCATTGATGTTTGCGTTGCTTCTGATGGTCGAGCTTCTCTCCTTCCCTGGCAAGTTCAACTACCTTGCATCCCATGACCCTGATTTCACGCCACTGCATTGGGGCCTGCTCGTACTCATTGAAGCGGGATTAGTCTGCGCACAGGTCGTGATTGTGTGCGGTTGGCGGCTTCTCACAATGGTTCGTAGCGATACAGTCTTTTCAAAGGATGCGGTGCGTTGGGTTGATACCACAATTCGGGCGACCGGCATTGCGTGGGTCATGTTTCTCGCGCTGGTGGTATTCGTATTTGCGAACGCAGATGATCCAGGCGTTGGCGTATTGGCGATGATTTTGTTTTTGCCGCTTTCAATATTCGCGCTGTCGTCAATTGTAGTGCGCGCGCTGCTGGTTCGTTCGATCGAACTTAAACAAGAAAATGAATA
>CAYTTD010000508.1:0-1915 GCA_964440595.1 uncultured Gaiellales bacterium | reverse complement strand
GCATCTCGCCATTCATCAGAGCTCTTCGATCAAATGAGCGATAGGCAGGCTCGTCAGACGCATTCACCGATGACACGATTAGGGTAGCCTCTGCCAAACCATAGGCAGGCATGAATGCAGATGATTTGAATCCGCACTGCGAGAACCTTTCTGAAAATCGCATGAGGTTGTCAAACCTGATTGGCTCAGCTCCATTGATCGCAACCTTCATCGAAGAAAGGTCAAAGCCTGCAATATCATCTTCGGTCGCCTTGTATGCGCAAAGGCTATAGCCAAAATCCGGTGACGCTGTATGTGTACCTCCATGCCTTGAGATTGCATCAAGCCAGCTCATGGGCTTTGACAAAAATGCAAGTGGAGACAGAATGACAGTTGGAATACCACACCTGAAAGGAGTCAGGGTCATTCCAATAAGACCCATGTCGTGGTAAGGCGGCAACCACGAAACTGCAACGGTTGAATCATCCACCTCGGTACGCGCAGCACAGGCGTTAACGTTGGCAAGAAGATTACCATGCAAGACTCTTACACCCTTCGGGTTGCCAGTCGAGCCAGATGTGTACTGCAAAAACGCCACATCTTTGGCGTCAACAATACTGATATCGACCTCTCCCGACGGATCAAAATCAATCGGACATCTCGTTGGCACACTAATCCAGTTCAGCTTTCTCCATGACTCATCCATGTCACCGATGATGTCGATGAAGCCCTCTATCCTGTCGTCGATCAACGCAACGGAAGCGCCAGCATCCTCTACGACGAGCCGCAATCGAGGTAGTGTTCTATCGAGCCTCATGGGATCAGGCGGATATGCAGGAACAGCAATGCGCCCAGCAATAAGGCAACCGAGGAATCCAGCGAGATACGACCCACCAGGTGGAAACAACAACATCACGCGGTCGCCTCGCATGCCAACTTTGCTGAGCTGCTGGGCCACAAACATTGAGTGACGCCAGAGCTCCTCACGGGTAATCTCCACTGAATTCTCTGCGCCTTGAGATTCGTCTATAACAGCGATACGTGCAGCATTTTCGCAAACGTGGCCATGGATTATTGATATGAGTGTTTCTTTCAAACTTGCACCTTTGCCTCTATCTGCCCTGTTCGCACCAACCATTCCACGGTATCCTTGATCGCCTCTTCAGCACTGCGAAACCTGATGTCAAACGTCTGCGCTGCTTTGCTCGCATCCAGATACCAGAACAGTACCGCGTATGGAATCAGCCTTGGCTCGAACGGCATTGGAATTTTTGTCAGAAGTGAAAATTTGGCAAGTGCCAACACCAGTTTGGAAGGAATGGTAATTGCTCTCTCTTGCTTTCCGAGGATCTTCCTTGCGTAAATAGCTGCTTCCCTGGTAGTCAGATTGCCACCGCTTAGAAGATATCGCTCGCCAGCAAGCCCCTGCGTTAACGCCTTTACGGTGACATCTGCAACGTCGTCAACGTGAACGAAGCCGGCTCCACCACTTGTGACCAAAGCCACCGGACCAGAAGTGACGTCTTTGAAATTGCCAGCGGTCACCATGCCAATATCGTTGGGGCCAATAACCTCCCCTGGGTTCAGGATGACAACATTTACGCCCTGGGAAAAAGCCTCCATGCAAAGTGACTCGCAGTGCTGTTTGGCGTGGGCATACCTGAAACCATTTTCGCCCTGTGCAAATGTATCAACTTCGGTGCATACCTTTGGGCCCCCCGTGCCAGCAACAGTTGCTGCCGATGACATGTATACGACTCGGTGTGATTCACCTGACCCATTTGTTGCAATCGCCTTGACGGCGCTCAACACATTTGTGGTTCCTGCCTCTGCCACCTCTGTTGCGTAAGCAGACTCGATCTCTTTCCACGCCGAAGGATTAGCCATGTGGATCGTTGCGTCACACATCGAAACGCCGGTATTTACAACGTCCGCA
>CAYTTD010000507.1:0-1929 GCA_964440595.1 uncultured Gaiellales bacterium | reverse complement strand
CACAATTGACCTGGCAGGTCAGGCGCGTCTGGGCGCATTGATGGAGGAGCTGGGAATGAGCGATACTGCCGCGCCACCTGCTGAGATTGCATCATCAGATCCAGCGCCGGTCGACAACGCTGCTCAGGAGCTTCAGGAGATAGCAGAGCAGCACGATACAGAGATCGTAAAAGTTGACAATGGCAACGAAAGCTAGATCTTTGACCTTGTCAACAACTTGTTGAGGTAGTCGAAGTTGTGTCTTAGAAGATCATCAGGGCGTGTTAGATCACGAGTGTCGTGAACCTCAACTGCGCGAACGACGTGGCCGTCGTTGATCGCATTCTGTAACGCCGTTGCAAGTTCAAACAGGCCGTGGTCGCCTGCCGGCAGTGCCGTAATGTAGCTCCAAAAATCAGGGGAAAAAACATAGATCGGCGATCCGGATAGTGCCGTTGCGTCCGCGTTGTCAGCGTCGAAAGAATCTGCTCTTGGCTTTTCAATGACCCGCTTGACCTTCATGTCTTCTGACAGATCAAGAGCGCTTCGGTGTGGCAGCTCACTTATTGGCCAACGTCTAGCACCCATCGTCACAAGTGGTTGTTCCCGGATATGAACATTCATGAGTTCTGCAAGGTCTGAGGCTCTGAATACCGTATCCGTGGCAGCGACCAGTGTGGTTGTTTGCGGATGGCCAGCTTCGAGTGCCACCTGCAGAGCATGAGCCGAGCCCAGGCGAGGTTCCTGCAATGGAAACCTCAAACTGGCATCTTTGAAGCGAGGCGAATCATTCCGGTCATGAAGGTTTTGAACGTGCCGTTCCAGCATAGCGCCAAGGTGTCCAACTACGATCGTCGCATCGGAAGGCTGCAGCAAAGAATCAAGCTGCTCAATAAGCGTTGAGATAACCGCATTTCCATCGATCGGAAGCAATGGCTTCGGAACATGCTCTGTCAAAGGCCTGAGTCTTGAACCTTCTCCAGCAGCAAGCAGAAGTACGTCAAAGCCCATCTTTTCATGATCGGAATGTTCAATCATTTTGCTCGTTACACATTTTTTTCAGTTGATTGACTGCATTGTCACAAACACGCAGGTCGCAGTCATGTGGTGCCTGTAATCATCATGAGTATGGATTCTTCATCGCCTGCAGGAGTAGATGCCCGAGATACCGTTTTAAATATGATTCAGCACCGCAATGCCAAGATAAGGCTTGGGGTCATAGTTGTTTTTGTATCACTCGCTGGATTTGTTTTCGTTGCTGCAAAAGGATTCGGAGAGTCGGATACGCGTGCTCAGGATGTTGTTCCTGTCCCCCGCAGTGCGCCACGAACCAGTGTTTTAGATGGCGCATCAGTAGACGCTGGAACGCAGCAGGACCTGGTGGTCGACGTCGCTGGAGAAGTCAACCGGCCAGGTGTATATGCAATGCAGAAGAATCAGAGGGTTGTGGATGCAATACAAAGAGCTGGGGGCGTTACGAAAAAGGCGAGCCTAGCCACTTTGAATCGAGCGGCAAAACTGGTTGACGGTCAACAGATTGTGGTGCCAGCGACCGCAAGACAGGTTATTGGAGACAAGAGCACCGTGGGAGGTGGCGGAATCTCCATAAACTCAGCGAGCGCTGAACAGCTCGATGAGTTACCCGGTATTGGCCCCGTTACTGCAAAGAAGATAGTTGACGACAGGGACATTAACGGTTACTTCACTGCGGTTTCTGAGCTGGATCGTATCCCTGGTATCGGTCCTGCCACCATTTCCGAACTCGAAGGTGTAGCAACTCTTTGACTTCGCATACACCCGAATACAGGCGTGATCCTGCTCCGAGCGTAATTGTGATTATCGTGCTGGTGCTTGGTCTTCTTAATGGACAACTTCGTGCAGACCCGCTACACGGAGGCACGGCAAACGTTTCCCCTCCAGACATCCTTAAGCCCATTTTTGCAAGAGTCA
>CAYTTD010000506.1:0-1940 GCA_964440595.1 uncultured Gaiellales bacterium | reverse complement strand
GTCAACGAGGGTTGGCGGCCGTCCCGTTCCACCATTTACCGGTCGTGACTACAACGCCGTTCTCAAGACGATGCAGATACCTGCGAAGTACGGCGCACCCAGGAGCGTCAAAACAATGGAAGGCTTCATGTTCCCGGCCACGTATGAGCTGCTGAACAGGGGAAGCACTGCAAAGCAGCTTGCTGACAGGCAGCTTGAAGCGTTTCAGCAGAACTTCGATGGCATCGATCTTTCTTATGCCAAAGACAAGAATCTCACACCATACGAGGTGGTGATCATCGCTTCAATGATCGAGCGCGAGGCGCAGCTCGCGAAGGAGCGACCATTGGTTGCTGCAGTGATCTACAACCGGTTGAAGGCCAGGATGACCTTGGGTATCGATGCAACGATTCAGTATGCGGTTGATCCGAACGTCTGGAAGAAGGAGCTCACCGAGTCAGATCTGGCGATTGAATCGCCTTACAACACCAGACTGCAGGTTGGGTTGCCGCCTACTCCTATAGCGAACCCTGGCAAGAGATCGCTTGAGGCCGCAGCAAAGCCAGCGAAGTCGGACTATCTTTACTACGTCGCCGACCCGGCCGGTAGTGGCAAGCACCACTTCCACACTACTTACGACGCGTTTCTGGCTGATCCTTACCAACAGTAGTTCTTGAGCGTACATGCGGGTTGCAATCACCGGTTGAAACCGCCCTGGTATTAGTTACATTGGGTTGAGGGTAATGGTTACCTGTGATCAAGAAGTGCATGGCAGTTGTAGGTTCTCCCGACGCAGTTTCTGCATCTTTGTCGCCCCGAATGTGGAACCAGGCCTTTGACGAACTTGGATTTACAGACTTCGATTACGTCGGTCTGCCCTTGGAAAATGCCGATGCCGTGACAGCATTTTTGCGTGCGCTTTCTGATTATGAAGAGGGTGATGGCGGTGATTCAGTGCTGACGTTCATGCGGAAGTCGCACAAGGCGGTGCACAATCTAATTGGTTTCAATGTGACGATGCCCTTTAAGGAACTTGTAGCCGCCAACCTTCCGGCTGATACCTTGACCGAGCGCGCGACGCAGTGTGGTTCAGTAAATACGGTGGTTATTGAGGGCGCTGAGCAAGGGCGTGGTGCTCAACTCCGTGCTGATACTACGGACGGCGCAGCGGTTATTGAAGGTCTGGTTCATTCTGGCATCAAACCTGAAGATGCAGAAGTAACCATTGTTGGGGCAGGCGGGTCGGCGAGGTCTGTGGCATTTGCGCTCGCCGATGCTGGAGTTGCATCTCTCCTTATTTACAACAGATCGTTGGAGACCGCCGAGAAGTTGGCCGTCGATTTGCAGAATTTTTTTTCTGATCTGCATATTCAGGTGGCGGGCAAGATGCCGATACCCGTAACGGCCCATGTGTTGATCAGCGCAGTGCCGGGGAGTTTTTGGAGCAACTCTCAGGATCATCTGCAGCGACTTCACGTGAGTCAGGCATGTGTTGATCTGTCATATGACGGTAGATCAACACAGGCAACTGAACTGATGAAGACGGTTCGCGCCCAAGGCGCGAAAGGCATAGATGGCAGAGAGATTCTTGCCAGGCAGGCCGCGCTTGCATTTGCCTTCGTGTTTGGTGTTGAACCACCAACTGAGGTGATGCTTCGTGCAGCCAGATGAACAGCATTATCCGCAGGCACCGGCCGAGCCGCCGCATGCTCCGCCTGCGAGCCTTCACGCCGTACCCACGCCGCCGATGGCAGCTCCTTCCCTGAGCGATCAGGCGAATGACATACGGCTTGAACCCGTACCAACCGCCGCTCAACCAGGCGATGCGCACATCGTGCCACTTACGCCAATGGCTCCACAGCCGCCTGCCCAGATGGTGCCAAACCAGCACGTTCCCGCCGCTCCAATCCCCGCAGAACCGATGCCCCCAGCGGCGCTTCCTCAGCCGCAGCAAAGCACGC
>CAYTTD010000505.1:0-1956 GCA_964440595.1 uncultured Gaiellales bacterium | reverse complement strand
CTGTCGCTTCAGATTCATGGCGGTTACGGCTTCATGGACGAGTACCCGATCAGTCGTTTTTACCGCGATGCAAAGATCCTCGAGATTGGCGAGGGCACCAATGAGGTGCAGCAGATGGTGATCGCCAGAACCCTGGGTATCAGACTTAATTAATGAAAGGCCGGAAAATGACGCAGACAGCAAATCCGACAGTCACGAAATGCAAGTACCCTTCGGCACCAGTTGAATCAATGATCGAAGGTGTTCACATCAGGTCGCTGGTAAGACACGGCGATCTTCGCGGCGGTTTCACCGAGACCTACCGCAAGGAATGGTTTCCGGGCCCTGAGATGGTGCAGGGGAACAGATCCGACTCAGCGGCGGGCACGATCCGAGGCTTGCACTTTCATCGGAAGCAGTCCGACTACTGGCTGTGCGTTCGCGGCTCCATACTCGTTTGCCTGTACGACCTTAGAAAAGACAGTTCGACATTTGGTGTGGCTCAAGGTGTTGTGCTTGATGGCACCACAAATGTGGGCGTGTATATTCCACCTGGAGTGCTGCACGGATTTGGCGCACTAGAGGATTCAACGCTCACCTACCTGGTAGACAATTACTACGACGGGTCAGACGAGTTTGGTGTTCGATTTGACGATCCTCAGATCGCATTCGAGTGGCCAATTGAAAACCCGATTCTCAGCGAGCGAGATCAAAGCTGCCCAACAATCTCAGAACTATCAGCTGACGTACTTCCTTAGTACGCCTACTCGGAGCCCCAAGTTGCGTACGTGGCAGAAGCTTCCTTCTTTCCGTCAGACAAAAGGCCTGACTTGAAGTTGCCGTCGTGGGTCTTGCCACCATCAATGTGGTCAGCCGCGACGTGAGTGAGATCGACAGCGACAGCACCGGGAGACCTCAGGATTCCTGAGAAAACCATGCCCTGCAGCATTGAGTAAAAGCTCACCAGAGTGCCTACAAGACCTGTTGCCTTGCCAACAACTGGAACCTTCTGTGTGGCGCCTGCCACGGCGCCTACGATGGCATCTGATCCTTCCATCGCATAGATGCCCCCCTTATCAGCCTGAGCACCCATCAAGCCTGTTGCGCGCTCTACGCCAAGGCCTGCAGCTCTGATTGAATCGGCGATACCACCTCGGATTCCGCCTGCCTTGACCTTTGCAGGTGGTGCCGGATTTTCAGCTTTTTTTGCAGGAGTAGCAGCTGCGACTGGAGTGGAAGTTACCGAGGTTGTGATCATTTGGAAATACCTTTCAGTGTCAAGTACACGCTATGGAATCATTGCGACGAAACAAATGCATTCGCCAAGCGTGGACTGTGGCCCATCAGGGCAACTCACCGGCCGGATACAGGAGACAAAACACGATAACCATGCTCGGCCAATTCATGAGTGACTTCAATCATGTGATCACGGTCACGCGTCTGCAGAGTCAACTCAACCCTTGTATCGCCAAACGGTATTCCCAACCCTTCGCGGTGATGTTCAACGCTCAGTACATTGATGCGCATATTTGCCAGCAGGCCTAGCAGTCGAGATAACTCACCAGGGCGGTCAGGCAGCATTGTTTCAATTCGCATGTAACGCCCAGCCGCAGCAAGCCCCAGTCTAATGACCGGCATCAGCACCGTTGGATCTATATTGCCACCAGAGAGTATGCAAACGGTTGCGTCGCCAGAAGAGCGTTCGACCTTGCCAGACATCACTGCCGCGAGTGACACCGCGCCAGCTCCTTCCACGATCTGCTTTCCGCGCTCGAGAAGCCACACCAGCGTACGACCAATCTCGTCATCTGAGACGTGCACAAGCTGATCCAGATTATTCTCGATAATCTGTAGATTGTGGTTGCCAGGTCGCTTCACTGCAATGCCATCGGCAATCGTATTGCCGGGTTCAAAGTCCGCACGATCACCAGAGCCAAGCACCGCCTCGACACCGCGAGCCTGCTCGCCGGTACGAAC
>CAYTTD010000504.1:0-1956 GCA_964440595.1 uncultured Gaiellales bacterium | reverse complement strand
CGCGCAAGCTAATCAACTTTTCGGGGTTGCAGGTCGGAACAATGTTCATCGAGCCTGCAGGCACCCGATACCACCTGCCTTTTCTGCCTGACCTTCCAACCGATGGAATCGTTTGGATAACTCAAGTATCAGGAGATCGGTTGGAGCTTCATGAGGAGCTGAAGATAGCTGGAATTCCTGCGCAGTTTACGAGCGTGCTGGAGCGGGACGGTGCCAGCAACGCTGTGTACACGATGAGCGGAACATTATTTGGTCGGCGTTTACCAAAAATAGTGCAGCGCTATGACATCCTCGACGCACATCGTGGCTTCCTTGAGCTGCGGTCTACTGGCAAGCTACACGAGAAGCCAAGTACTCTGCATCTGAAAGGCGACACTCTTTTCTCTGACGTCGCGGGCCCGTTTGGAATCAGGTCACCACGTGCCGAAAAGATGATTCAGCCAGGCCAAGCCGGTTATTCGAGGCCAACACATTTCAGGCCCAGTAATTGACGGCTCAGCGGAGTCGCACCCGCTTTGAGACGGTGCCCGAATCAGAACGAATGTCAGTGCCTTCGCCAGACACGACTACGAGCGAAGCTCTGACGCGGTAGTGCCCCTTCTTCAGCGTAGCCGGAGTTGACCATTTGAACTTCTTTGACAGTGACGAAATTTCTTCCGCACTCTTGAACACGACCTTGCTGCCGCGTCGTATCTCAATGTTGGCGTATGCGCGTGCATCGCTTGGAATCTTGCCAAGTCTTGCTGTGATGATTGCGGTCCTGGCAGTGCCCTTGCTGGTCTTGATCTGCGCTCGAACCTTGCGGACGTATGAAGACAAGTTGCCACGAATCGTGCGGGTTCTTTCGATCTTTCCGGACGCAGCCCTAACGGTCATCTGTACCCCGGACGCGCGTAGCTGCTTCCATGAAACTGGATTGATCACGAGTCGCTCACCCCGATTGAGGGATACGGTTGGTAGAGAGATCGATCCCGGACGCCCTGCGGTGCCGCCCCAGCCGAGGTCAACCTGAACCTTGGCTGGGCCTCCGCCCGGTGATACGAGAAGGCCACCACCGGCTGGATTCAGCTGGAACCTGGATGAGCCCGCATCAAGGCCCGTCAATTTAATTGTCGCCATTCGCTGGCCATCTCCCTTGGATTCAGCGCGAGCAAGCTCGGCTGTCAGTGATCCCGGGGAATTCGCGGGATCCAGCGTAACCGAGCCAGTCTTCGTGTTCAGGTCAATCTCATCGGTGTCATCTTTAACTCCCTTGATTCCAGAGATCCTGGCGACAAATCCCGGGCCAGCCAACCCTTGTGCGTACGAGCCAGTCTCGGCGCTCTTAACCTTGTAGT
Organism: uncultured Gaiellales bacterium; assembly: GCA_964440595.1. GTDB lineage: Bacteria > Actinomycetota > Thermoleophilia > Gaiellales > SKUG01 > CAYTTD01. Next base: position 619 of record CAYTTD010000504.1, on the reverse strand, counting down.
TGAGCGGGCCAACTGACGATGGAACAAGATAGATCGGGCGCGATGAATCACCTGTAACCGTATTGAACACTCCCGCTTCGGGAATCGGATTTGTATCAACCGCAGCATCGGTCACACCATCACTATTAAGTGTCAGAGTCCTCCCCTGAGAGTCAGTGACAACTGCCGTCCCCGGGTTGTCAGCAAGTGGAATGATCAAGCTCAAAAGCCCATCTATCGACGTTGGAAGTGTCGGGTCACGCGGTATGCGACTGAATGGAACAACCATCATTTTGTTGAGTCCGCCAGACCAGGTGCTTGAGTAAGCGCCGCGATGCGACCAGCGTCCGGAACCACTCATGGTTATCACGCCACGAGCCATTACATCGGCGCGATCTGCGCCGTTTGATTCCTCGGTCGACAGATACGGAAGGTTGGGATCGTATACATCAAGCTCAAAGCCACCGTCAGCGGTATCACGCATGTCGTACGCCACCAGAACATGGCCGCCGAAGCCATTGGCCAACACGATGATCGGGTGCCGGCCGGCATTGAGCTCGTTGGTCGCGACTTCCTTAAGGTGTGAAACGCCACGCGCCGGATTTGAAGCCATCTGTGTTACGTACTCCTGTATGAACTC
>CAYTTD010000503.1:0-1958 GCA_964440595.1 uncultured Gaiellales bacterium | reverse complement strand
CAAAATCACCACCAAATCCTTCTTCGCCGGCGCGAACTCCCTTGCCTTCAGGAGTCGTATGCATCAACGCCGACAAGAGTCTCAATCCGTACATCGCTGCGAATACAATGGCGACACCACCCATCGTTGCCCAGATCCAGGAGTGCGCCCAGCCTCCCTGGAAAACCCCTGCGAGAATCAGTAGCTCGCCGGCAAAGATATTTGATCCTGGAACTGCCAACGCAACCAGAGACAACACCAGAACCGTGGTAGCAAATACAGGCCGGCCCCCCGCAATTCCTCCAAGCTCACTCAGTTCACCAGTGCCACTTCGCCGCTCCACAAATCCACAGACAAGAAACTGCGCAGCGCTAACTACGCCATGGCCGATCGCCTGCAGATATGCGCCGCTCGCCGCTTGAGCGCCTCCATCACCCCACGCTGCCGCAACACCCATGGTGATAAGACCCATCTGAGCAAGGCTGGAATAAGCCACGACCCCGCGAGCGTCTGGCTGCCTGAAGGCAGAGGCCGCACCATAAAGAAGAGTTACTGCACCAAACCACGCCAATCCGGCGCCCCAGTCACCCCCCATCTGCACCTCATAAAGTGGCAGCACTACCATGAACAACCCGGCGTAGGCTGCCTTGGAAATCAAACCGCTCAGAACCGCTGTAACCTCTACCGGAGCACTTCTATAGGCCAGTGGCAGCCAAGAGTGCACCGGCAGAAGAGGAGCCTTGACCGCGAATGCAAAGAGAAAAAGAAGTAGCGTCCATGTTGGAAATCTCGTGCCGGAGTCGGCGAGGTCAGCAAGGCTGAACGTTCCACCTTTCAGGCCCACCGCGACAACCGCAACCAACATCGGAAGGCTGCCGACAAGCGTGTACACAAGCATCGTTATCGTTGCTCGCAGACGTTCTGCGTTCCCCCACACTCCGACGAGAACGAACAGGGGAAGGAGCATCAGCTCGAAGAAGACGTAGAAAAGAACCAGGTCGCTACTGAACACGAGTCCAGTAAAGGCTGAGCATGTTAGCCACAGCAATCCCTGAAACGTTGCCGCGCGCTCGCGCTTTATGTGAGTTGCATATAAGGAGGAGGCAAAGGTCAGAAGCAAAGCCAATGCAGCGAGCCCGGCGCCTGCGTAGGTGAAGGCAACCCGCCACGCAATGTCATAGCGATCGATCCACCCAGACTCCTGGAACAACACGAAGCGGTCTGATGCGCTGCCCTCCAGCAGACGAACGCCGATGATCAGTAGCGCGGTCTGGATGCCCGCTGTAACGAAAGATACGACCGATGCGGCTCTGCCGGATGCCATGGTCATAGCGATCAAACCACCGGCAAGCGGCGCAAGCACCAGTAGCGTAGGTATTGAAAATGCGGTGTTCTGCACGACTAGCGCACCTCCACAGTAAGGATGGCAACGATAGCGATCAGGGCACTGGCAACCAGCCCCAGTGCGTATGATCGCAACATTCCGGATTGCATGCGCGATGCAAGCGCGGAACCGATGGTCGTTGTACGAACCGCCACCATCATGGCGCCGCCCATAACATTTTTTTCACATGATGTACCGAGCAGTGTTGCCAGCGCACGAGTTGGCGCAGATACCGCGCTGTCGTAGAGCTCATCAAAACCCATCTGTGCCTGAAGGAGCCGGTCAGCATTTGGCATTGCACTACGCGCACCAGCCCAAGAAGGGTTGTCTCCCCAAATGCGCGTTGCAGCCCAGATGCCCAACAGTGCCAGCGGTAGTGAAACCAACAATGCCAACGCCCAGATGCCGGCCGTGCCAGGCTCGGCCTCGTGCAGGGCGTGACGCGCGGGCGCAGCTGCCGCGCGATGGAGCCAATCGCTCACGATATACCAAGCACCTGGGACACCAAGAAATCCGCCCAAAACCGTTAGCGCGCCTCGCATCCAAACAGGAATCATCATAGTACGTGGAGATTCTCCGTGGTGTATACCCGTCT
>CAYTTD010000502.1:0-1964 GCA_964440595.1 uncultured Gaiellales bacterium | reverse complement strand
GATGGCCGAAAGGTGTCACCACGCAACCGTTCTTTGCGAACTGCATTCGGATGCCAGTGGCTCAATTTGTCGAACAAGTTCAAGGCGCGACAATGATGCGGGCTGAACGAATTTTATGAAAACTCAAATAATGCTAGACCTTGAAACGCTGGGCAACAAACCCGGCTCGGTAATCGTCGCCGTCGGTGCGGTGAAATTCGGCAACGGTGAAATCCTCGACAGCTTCTATGAGCGTGTGGACGCCGAAAGCTGCGTCAAGCTCGGACTCCGCATGGATGTCTCGACGGTGCTGTGGTGGCTGAACCAGAACGATGCCGCCCGCAAGGAGATCACGCAGCCAGGGGAAACTCTCTCCGAAGTGCTGCTGCGCTTCTCGTCCTGGGTGAATGACCTCGACGCCGAAGTGTGGGGCGACGGGGCGAGCTTTGACAACGTGCTGCTCTCCGACGCCTACGAACGCGCCCAACTGCCGCGCCCGTGGAAATACTACAACGACCGCTGCTATCGCACTGTGAAGAATCTGCGGCCCGAAGTGCCGATGATGCGTGGCGGAACTCACCACAACGCGCTCGATGATGCGAAGTCACAGGCGTCGCACCTGATGGCGCTACTTCAGGCTAACGGTGAGCTATGAGACGCCGGACTGAAATCGTTGAATTTTGCGAGCGCGCCAACCGGCGTTCTCATCAGCGATTTGTTCCGCCGTCCGGTCTGAAATCTCCGCTTGACGTGCGCGCACGGCGTGATAATGTGGTGGCGTATGAACGAAACTCCACAAATCGAAACGAAGGTATCCAGGCTGTTGCTGCACGCATGGATAGAAACCGAAAAACGACTACCGCCGGAATCGAAGGCGCTGATCGAGGCTCACGATGCTCTCTACGACCAGTGGCGCAAAGCTGGCTTCAAAATACCGATACCGCCGGAACTAACCGCGGAACTAACCGCCGCCTCAGATGCAATCAATGCCGATCCGCTCGCGAAAATACCGTTCGAGTTCCGGCAGCGATGCAACCAAGCGGGCAGCGAAGAATGGCGAAAGGAAAACCCGTGAAGTGCCCCAAGTGCGGCTACGAAATCGAAGTGCAGCAAAACCGCGCTGCAAAATCTCGATGGTCGGGAATGTCGGCGAAAGAACGCGCCGCAGAAATGTCCCGAATCCGGCGCAAGGGTATCAAGAAACCCAAACGCATCGCCCGGCATAGCAGAGGCGATGGCGAACCAGTGGACGTGCGCCACGCGCCCTAACGTGCCGGGTGAGCGAGGGCGGACCTGAGATGTGAACTGCAACTTAGACGCTTGACCGCCCTTCGCTCCACTCGGTGGTTGGGCGACGGCAAACAATCAAAAACTGTGAAAATGAAAATGGCCAAAGCTCCGAAAGATGAATGGGAATCGGTGATGCGATTCGCGCAAGAGCTTGAAGATGAAATCAAATATCGAAACATGACTGATGAGGAACTCGGCGCGTGGGTGCGAAAAGCTCCGTGTCTGTTCCGCGTCGTGTTCGGCTACCAAGTACTTGTGGACAACTGCGCCGATCCAAACCTCGACTACCTGGACTTCAAACCCGAGATCAAGGCGGCTCTCGAATCTGATGGAACTCAGCGAGGGCGGGACGCTGAGGCAACGACTGCAACTGAGACGCGAACCCGCCCTTCGCTGAAGGGACTTGTTCAGCAAAATTTTATGAATGCAATCAAACTTTATCATCAGGACGGGAAACCGTCTGGCGTCTTCTACTGCGAAAAGTGCCGATGCGTAAAGCGCACTGAAGAAGAAGCCAACGAATGCTGCCAACCCTACATCTGCAAGCACTGCGGCAAAGAAACGGGCCGCAACTACTGGACGATATGCCACGAGTGCGAGGCGCTGAGGGATGCTCAACAAGAGGCAGACCGATTCCAGAAGGCTCAAAAGCTAACTGAATGGAATAGCTGGGTCTATGACGGGGCTGAATACTA
>CAYTTD010000501.1:0-1971 GCA_964440595.1 uncultured Gaiellales bacterium | reverse complement strand
GGGTCTCATGAACATACCGCCGCTAATCCTTCGCGATACTACAATCAGAATCAAAGTCCAGGATGTTGTAGCAACATCTGCAATAACGAAGTAGAGCGCAAACAGGGACTGAACGGTTGTATTCCACTCCTTCATTACGATCCCCATGCCAAACGGCAACGCAAGCCATAGATTCAGCATCAGTAGGGGAATAGGTATCCATCCAAGTCGGAACAGGTCGTGACGTCCGACCGCCATTAACTTGGTGAGGAAGAAAAGACCAATACAGTAGAACGGGAAGGCAAGCGCGGTCGCAAAATCAGACAGTGACGGAACCGGCAACGTGCCCCCGTATCCAGTTCCGCAAGAAAGAACAGGCCACGTGTCGCAGGTCAGGTACCAGAACGCGAACAACATTCCTGGACCAGCCCACAATGTGAGACCCGCGGTAACGAATATGAGTGCACGTCCCATTGAGCTCTTCCATGCTCCAAATCCAATAATCGTGCGGAGGAATGATGGCATCAGACCGATCACGGGAACGACAGCAAGTGCCGCAAGGGTATACGGATGCCAAACGTGCCAAAGACCTCGGTAAGTTTGGGACTCTCCACCGAGGTTGGCCCAGATCCAGTAGGAGACGGTCACAACGACCCAGAAGGCAACAAAAAATCTACGCTGTCGCAGGTTCATTCCCGACATTCTTGCATACCATCAGGCGTTTGGCCGATTGCCGGGATTAACGAGTACTGATCTGGGAAAACGCTCTGTCAATAAGCGCTTTCTCTCCACTAAAAAGGTCTTCCTGAAATTCGACACCAAGCAACCAATCGGCAAGCCTGGGATTTCTTGGTAAAAGTGGACCATGAAGATAGGTACCAATAATCGAATTTGATCGAACACCCTCCCAGGCACCTTCATCATTGTTTCCAAAGCCGCGAACAACCTTGCCGAAGGGCATTAGATCTGAACCCAACTCTGTTCGTCCGGCATGGTTTTCGAACCCGGCGATGAGAAATGTTCCTCCCTCATTATTCAACCTCGCCGGCAGATCAACGCTGATTACGATGTTCCCGATCAGCCGAGGGTGTGCGGCAATCGTATTGAAATCAAGCAAACCAATCCCAGGCTGAACACTGCCTGACACGTCCACGTATTTGTGACCAAGCAGCTGATAGCCGCCACACACTGCGAGCACCGGCTTGTTCTGCGCTGCGAACTCCGCGAGTGGCTCGGCGAGATCTTTCTTCATTGCCTCGGCAATCATTCTCTGATCTCGATCCTGTCCACCGCCGATATAAACGAGGTCAAAATTATCTGGTGAGAAAGTGTCGCCAGGCTGAATGGTCACTACCTCGAACCGCATGCCGCGTAGTTCCATCCTTTTGCAAAGCACCATTATGTTGCCGCGGTCAGCATAGATGTTGAGGTATCGATCGTAGGCATGGAGAATTCTGAATGTCCTCGTAGCATTCATACGTTGGTCTCACTCTTTCGCTGCCAGTATCTTCCTGTCAGGCCCCTGATGGCGAGCATGCGTTGAATATCAAGCATTGCCGTGTAAGTAGCAAGTACGCAGACATCGTGTTGATCAGATTCGAGGACCAGATCCAGTGCCTTTGAGATATCGGGCACATGGTCTATGGCAGTTGAAGCCAATCCACCATATAGGCAACGAAGTACCATCTCAGCCGACCTGGTGCCAGTAACGACAAGTGGGCTATCAAGCCTCTGAAACAGCGGTTCAATATCCGCGTCCCAGATCCACGAGGTGTCACGTCCGTCGGCGATCTTGTCGTTCAGAGCAACCATGAAAATAGAGGAGGGGAGGCTTGAACCGGTAATAGTCCTGACGACCTCGTTCATGCCAGTCGGGTTCTTTACCAACATCAGGTGAAGAGCCCGGTCATCCCTCAGGCGGATTGATTCGAAGCGGCCGAACACAGGCTCAAAGCTTGCAGCGCCATTTCGAATTTGCTCGTCTGACAGATT
>CAYTTD010000500.1:0-1991 GCA_964440595.1 uncultured Gaiellales bacterium | reverse complement strand
GATGGTGCTCAACAACTGCGCGACTACTCCCTCGCCCAATCCCCCCCCTGTGGCCTGGTGTGGGTCTACGGCGAACGGCTGCACGACCCCGCGCTGGCACGCTGGTGGCTGCACGGGGTGTGGGGGTAAGCGCCATGCACGCCCGTTCGGGCGATGGATGTCTGCAGGTTTTTAACGTTTGAATTCACCGGCCTGCGCGGCTTTTTGCACAGATCCGATTGAATGATAGGTTGGGCCTCGCTCCTTGCCGCGAGCCACTGGAGCACCGAACCGATAGGGCTTGCCGCTCAATTGGCGCTGCAATAACGTCACAGTGCGTCTTCCCGGTAATCTCGCTGCAAGAAGAAGTCCCTGTCCCTGAGGATCACCACGATTGCCAGCACTAGCAGGAGTCCGGTCTGAATAACCTTGCTGTCCGGGTGCGTGGCAAATACTTCGTTGAAGCACCCGGCGGTGATGTGAAAGACGATGGCGACAAGTATGCTGCGATTTGACTTGTAGTACAGCCAGTTCATCAGGACCACATACGGAATCAGGCTGACCGCGAAATTGAGACTGTGCAGTAGCCCCGATTCCGCGACGTTGCTGTGGTAGTAATCCTTGATGAAGGATAGGGGCATATGCCAGATTACCCAAAACACCCCAAACAGCAGCGATGCACCAAGCAGGCTCATGCGCTGGCGTAGACAGTCGGTGCCATAGGAATGCCAAGCCAGTTCCTCGATTAAGGGCGCGAGAAAAAGCAGGAACCAACCCGGAAATATTCCGGCAGAGAACGATGACTTTCCTGAGAGGCTGAACTGTTCAGTCCCGTATCCGAAGAGCAGGGAGATCGCCTGGGCCAGAAGGATGCTGCCAAGCATGAGGAAGCAGGCAAGAAAGAGATAGACCGGCCTGACGCCCTTCAGACCAATCATTCGCCTCACAAGATCGTTGCGCAGGTCGGCGTGCGGCCAGATCATCCAGAATGCGATTACGGTCGGCCCCAGTAGTCCGACCACCCCGAGTACGCCGACAGCGGCGGCGAGAAACTGATTCGTTGGCGTAATGTGACTCAGGTAGGCAGCCGCAAACCAGAATGCCCATGGGATTGCCGTCGCCAAAACATAGAAGAGAATTGGGTGGCGGTACTTTTCAAGAGGCATAGACATCGAATGCAAGAAAGACGGACATCACTAGCGGAGGAACATCTTGATCGCTGAATTCCCAGAATTGCTTGGAACAGAAATATTATTTGCTTTTGAGTACGCAACCAAATGAGTCAATTCCAATGAATTGCCTTCGGCGAATTCCAGAAAGTGCTCAATCTCGGTCATTTGGTGACGCCCAACGTCGAAATTCATTGGGTGGCGTAGCCATCCGATGGAATCACCAGTTCGACGTCATGCTGCTTTGTGCGGCACAAGCTTGACCTGAAGATCGCAGCCAACAGCAGCGGCGTACTTCTTCAACGTGGCCAAAGATGGAGCATGCCGACCAGCGCCCTCCAATCGCGAAAAAGCACTTTTTGTTGTACCCATGCGTTCTGCGACTGCGTCTTGCGTCAGACCAGCTTTCGCACGTGCTTTGAGCAGTTGGCTTGCGACGGTGTATTCGAGCTCAAGGCTGTCGTAAGCATCATTGAATCCAGGGCGCTGCCTCGCAGCGGCCAAAAATTCAGCGTGATTGTGAGGAACCGGTTTGTACTTCAAGTCAGCCATGCATCACCTCCTTCAGGCGCTTTCGCGCCATCTTCAATTCGTTGTCGGGGGTCTGCTGCGACTTCTTTATGAACGCATGCAGAACGACAACTCTCTTCCCCTGCAAGAAACAATAAAACGCTCGACCAATGCCCGTTCGGCCACGCGGACGTAGCTCAAACAAACCGTCACCAAAGGCGCGTGAATGTGGCAAGCGAAGGCTTGGCCCGTGCTCCGTGAGAAGTTCCACCAATCGTGCATAGTCAGCCAGGACATCAACAGGCCATGATTTCACTTGGGAGTGTCAGTATT
>CAYTTD010000499.1:0-1996 GCA_964440595.1 uncultured Gaiellales bacterium | reverse complement strand
CAAGCGAGATCGTGCTTGATGCGAGACACTCCATGAAAGTTGACTTGCCTGTGCCATTGCGACCAAGCAGGGCTATACGGTCACCTCTGGCAATCTGCATTGTGGTTGTTTCGACGAGCCTTCGCCCGTTTGTCGGCAGCACCAGTTCGAGGTCGCGAATGTCAAAGGGAGTGTCTCCTGACCGTTCTGGAACAGGTAGCTTGAATGACAATGCGTTGCGTGACCTGAGGTCGGCATACTCAGGGACTTCTGTCTTGAGGCGTTCGAGTGCCTTTACTCGGCTCTGCGCTTGTCGGGCTCTGGTGCCCGCTGAGAATCGGTCGACAAATCTTTGCAGTCGTGCGACCTCGCCTTTCCACTTCTCCATCGACCTGTGAAATGTTGCAGCCTCAAGAGCCTGTTGTGCGCGATATTCAACAAAACTGCCCTTGAATCTGCGCGCCTTGCCACCAACGATCTCAAGCACGCTGGTGCATGTCTCCTCAATGAACCATCGGTCGTGACTTACTACCACTATGCACGCCTTCATCGCGTTCAGGTACTCGATCAACCAGTCGATGGATTCAATGTCAAGGTGGTTTGTTGGCTCGTCGAGTAGTAGTACGTCCGGGGACGCAGCGAGTGATCGGGCGAGCGATGCACGGGTCAGTTCCCCTCCCGATAAGGTGGCCAGCGGTTGTTCAAATTGGGATTCACTGAAGCTAAGGCCTCTGAGCACTGAGTCGACGATTGTGTGCCAGTTGTCGCCTCCAGCATGTTCATATCTGTCCCGTGCCTCTTGCCACATAACTGCCGCTGACTCATCTCCATCAACCATCCTGGCTTCGAGCTCCCGCAGGCTGCGTTCAAGAGAGGTCATGAAATCTGGCGACACATATTCGTAGAGTGTTCCCTGCTCCCTCGGGGGGCGCTGATGGTGTATCCGAACCCGAACGTGGTCAGGCGTGCTGATGGTTCCAGATGTTGCTTCAAGCTCGCCGGATAGCAGCCTTAGCAGTGTGGTCTTTCCTGCGCCGTTGGGGCCGACCAGGGCAATTCGGTCATTGTGCTCTAGCTGCAGGGAAACATTATTGAACAGGTCACGCCCCGTGAAAGACATTGCCAGCTGTGTTGCTATGAGCTCGGGCATCGCACAATGCTATTGAACCTGACTTCAATTGTCAGGTAAATGTGACAAAGATCCCTCTTAAACCCGAAAGACAGGGTGGTGGGACATGCCAAATAAACGCCCTTCAACATTAATGAAGCTCATGTCGGTGGTATTACCGATTCTCGTGCTGGGATTTTTGGCTTCGGCTTGCGGTGGAGGAGGAAGCTCGGCAACTGCCGCCGGTGACGACAAAGGCCCGGCCCAGCATGGCGGAGAGATCATCCTTGGCATGGATCAGGAGCCTCCGTGCATCAACACAGCAGTGGTGTGCGGTGGTATGGCAGTTGCAGCCAATATGTCCGCTCCGATGTGGGATTCAATGCTTGTTACGACGAACGAGGGCAAACGCATACCCTGGCTTGCTGAGGAGGTTCCGTCTACCGAAAACGGTCTTGTTGTTGTGAATGGAAAGGGAATGGATGTAACCATCAACATCAAGAAGGAAGCGCACTGGAGTGATGGCAAGCCAATTACCTGTGAGGATTCAAAGTTCACATGGGAGACAATGATGAACGACAAGTGGCTCATCAGCAGCCGGCTTGGTTGGGACAAGATCTCGAGCGTGGATTGTCCGACGCCAAACAAGGTCATCTATCACTTCAAAGAAACCTACGCACCATTTCTGCTTGTGGTTGGCGCAGCACCATTTCCAAAGCATGACATTGATGGCAAGGACTTCAACACGTATCTAAATGATCAGGCACCGGTGACAAGTGGGCCGTATCGCCTCAAGCACTGGAAGAGAAACGTCGAGTATGTGCTGGAGCGAAACCCTGACTGGTGGGCTAAGGGCAAGAACGACTATCCGTATCTTGATCGAATCATCTACAGGTTTTTGAAGGATAC
>CAYTTD010000498.1:0-2000 GCA_964440595.1 uncultured Gaiellales bacterium | reverse complement strand
GCAAAGCCCGCCATTGGCCGCTACCACAATTCAACTGACGCGTGCGCAAGCAGGCCACGTTTATGATCACCTGGTTGATTTTGCAAATTCTTGAGACCACCAAGGGAGGTAAGTGGGGATAATGGTTTTGTCGCTTGGTCGAAGTCAGAAGACAGCAACATCAGGGTGTCCAACCTGCGCTGTCTGCAACCGATTTCTGCTGGTTGGGGAATCTGTCAGCATCTGGCGCGCCAAAGGCGATCAGATGTCTCGCATCTGTGAGCTGTGTGAAGAAACAGCCCGACGAAACGGTTGGGAACCACTCGCATCAGGTGAGCGCCCCAGACTAAGAGTAAGACCAGGCGGAACACTTGGAGACGGGAGTGGCCGCGATGCCTTGTTAAAAGGCTTGGGCGAAGAACTTTCATGGTTGAAAGAGCAGCTTGGGGCAGCACAGCATGCCCTTGGCGAGCAAGAGCAGCTCGAAACAGTTGTTCAATCTGTTACAGATCAGCTTTGCGAACAGCAACGCGAGCTCGAGATGCTGCGCCGCGAAGCAAATCCACACGAGCGCATACAGAACGAGCAGAAGATTGCTGAGCAGGCGAACCAGATAAAGCACCTCGAGAATATGGTTCGCAATCTCAAGACCGACAATCAACGACTCAGCTTTGCCCGCAACGCAGAGGCCAGCACTACAAGGATGTGCGGCTTTGCACTTGAAGCTTTCAATTCTCACAAGAGCTTTGAAAAGATGTTGTGCATTGCCCGTACGCTGGGCGAGCCTGAGGCATGGGCAATTGACCTGGGACCCGCAATACCAAGAGTGATAACGCTACAGCTCATCTGGGACATCTCGTGGCACGAGTTCGCGGTTCGCATCGACCTTGGCAGAGGCAAGGCAAGCGTCACAGAGAAGAAGTCAGGTGGAGACCCTGAAGTGCCAAATCGAAATCGCACCAAGGATCCTTTGCTTTGCAACCACCAGATCCGCAAGGTTAGCTGGCGACAGTCCGGATTGGTACTAACCTGAGAGTCGAGACTCTGCTTCCTCGTCAAGCGTTCGCCCGAATAGCAGTCCAAAAGTCAAACCACCCAAGTGCGCCATGGTTGCAATACCGGTTGTAAAACCATCTGGAGCTACCAGTTGCCTCACCAATTGAATTGCCTCGACTGCAAACCACTGCAGCCCAAAAACCCAGGCAGGAAGTTCAAACAGCCAAACTGGAATAGGCAGAGTTGTAAGAACGGGCGCTCTGGGATGACGAATAAGAAACGCCCCAAGGACAAATGCAACGGCTCCGCTTGCTCCGATCACCGGCTTATGCGACGCACTGGTCGCCACGCACTGTATGAAAATTGCAGCGGCGCCTCCCATGAGGACGAGAACGAAGAATCGTGCGGCACCGAAGGCTCTCTCCACAAATGGTCCAAATACAATCAGGAACAGCATGTTCCCTAATAGATGTGCCGGGCTCCCATGTAGGAATTGCGCAGCGAGAAGTGACACAAACCGATTGGTTGGTGGAACCTCGGCTACGGCAGTCCTGTCCGCCATTCCAATCACAGACAGATCAAGGCGCACTAAGCCAGGCTGGTTTTCACACCTTCCTGTGATCTCGCATGGAATCGCTCCATACTGGAGAGTCCACGCTTCCTGCTTCCTGACTTTGCCCACCCCCTCAATGTCAATGGATCCCAAGCCAGCAACAAACACGAGACTCATTACCACACAAAGAAGCACGGTGACCGCGCCGAGATGTGCAGTAATGCCGCCGATGAGCGGCAATCTCACTCGTAGAGGAATCAACTCTGAAGAGCTATGGGCTTATGCTGCCAGCTTGTTCGAGCACGCCCCGTGTATACGTCTGCGATTGGTCGCACCGAGGCGATTCGGGCAAGAGCAACCTGCTGCGCTGCTTCGTGCGGAGGTATGTTCTGCTCAATCGCAATATCAAACACCTTGTTCAGGTTGTCAAAGATCTTCTTGACCTTTTTGCGTGCACGCCCGGGTTTGTAAC
>CAYTTD010000497.1:0-2001 GCA_964440595.1 uncultured Gaiellales bacterium | reverse complement strand
GATACGTGGGATGCGGGTTACGTCTACCGACCCGCAGACCCTGGTATGCAGGTTTCGTGGGGCGAATCAGGTGTCATTGGTTCTGACACGGTGCGTATGGGCCGGGCCCATGCCTCTTTGCGCGAGCTTGAGGCGTGGGTGCATTTCTTCGATTCGGAAGAGGTTGTGCGAGCTACGGTCGCCAACGGTGAAAACTGCGGTAAGTTCATTGACGTGGAGCGAGGAGAAGAATTCTTCGTAGGGTGGCCATCCAGCCTGGGGGCAGTCAAGGAATTGTCAATTTCAGCTATTTGTCGACGCGGCATTCGTAAGCAGCGTGGGCAAACATTTAGCCAGATCTCATTAAACTAGTTGGATTTCCTGGCGCTTTCACTAATTGCGTGTGTCAGAGTGGTTGTCTTGTCCTGACTTTCCCGCCGGGGCATCCTCGTACTCTTTTTCTGCCGGCGTCTCTGTTTTTTCAGTTTCGTTTGGCAACCCCTTGCGTTCCTTCGCTTCTCTGCGAGATTCTGGTAACTCAACGCCTGCGCGCTTCGCGACCTTGGCAACGGACTTCTGAACTGGTTCTGGGAGCAGTCCTGCATATGCCAGCGATGAAAAAGCCATGAACACAATGGTCGCAAGCGCAATTACTCTGATTGAGTGTCGTCTTGAGGATTTGCTTTTTTTCTTGCCGAAGCTTGCTGGTGCATGTTTTGCGGGCGCCACATCCTGGTCCAGAGTGTGTCCGGAGCGCGCCTGCATCATCTTGTCTACATCTTTGGCAAGTAGAGGCGAAGTATCTGGCAGTTCGGAATTTTTGGCCAGGGTCTGCAAAGCGAACTCAACCAACAGGTCGTCGCCGTCAAGGTGTTCATTGTCGGTATTGCGATTCACAAGTTGTTACCTTGGCTTTCACTTACCTGAACGCTCTCGCGCCAGTTGGGGTAACTATCTGGGTTTTCGGACATCAATTTGGCTGCGTTCTTTAGTGCTCTCTGCTGCAACATTTTTATGGCTGGCACGCTCTTCTGCATCACGTTTGCGATCTGCTCAAGCGACAAATCAAGGGCGTAGCGCATGAAAACTACACCGCCCTGGTCTGATGGCAATTGGCTAACCAGACTTGAGAAATGGTCGTCTGATTCGGATTCAGAAACCTGCTTTTCGCTATCACTGTTTGCATCGACAAGTTCTGGCAGATGGTCAACGGTTTGCTCGGGCTTGCGACTCTGCCTGCGTTTCAGATCAACGAGGCGGTTGTGTGCGATTCGCAACAACCATGATCTGAATGCCGACCGGTTACCACTAAAGGTGTCGATACTGCGCACAACATCCAGAAACGTGGCTGAGAGAAGGTCTTCGGCGTCTCGCCAGCTTTGACCCCGCAGGTAGCCCAAAACCATGGGGGAATGCTCGCGGTAGATCTGCTCCCAAGCCCAACGCGCATCAGCCTTTGCGGCAATCAGTGTTGCTTCAAACACTGTGTCATCTGGTGATGCAATCTCTTGATTCAATTGGTTTTTTTCTGGATTCAGGAGGTGACTGTTTTTACTGTCTCGCAGTTTACAGCGGAATCTCCTGATCGAATCTGTGCAAAGTCCCCGGTGCCATCTCCACAGTCGATGGTGTCGATTGCAGAGTCATTATCGCCTGCGAATACTCGATCATTGCCGGACCCGCCAGTGATCGTGTCTGTGCCAGCTCCAGCCCAGAAGCGATCGTTTCCGTCCCCGCCGGTCATGTTGTCATCTCCGGTCCCGCCGTTTAGCTTGTCGTTTCCTGCATCGCCGGTCATTACGTCGTTGCCGTTCTCGCCGTTGAGGTGGTCTTTGCCCTCGTCTCCAGACATCGTGTCATCGCCGTCGCCACCTCTTATATGGTCAAACCCGATGCCGCCTGAAAATGCGTCAACGCCTGCATCTCCGAATAGCTTGTCCTTGCCGGCGCTGCCCATCAAAGTGTCGTCGCCCTCGCCACCGTGAAGCTTGTCACCACCATTTTTTCCATCAAGGTAGTCAT
>CAYTTD010000496.1:0-2002 GCA_964440595.1 uncultured Gaiellales bacterium | reverse complement strand
AATGCTTCCGCGAATCCTCCACCAATCATCAGAAAGATGAATACCGTAACCAGATACTGAATACCAATAACCTTGTGGTCTGTATTAAAGGTGAAGTAGCTCTTCCAACCAGCCTGGGCACCATGACCTGAGTGATCTTCATGTGCCGGCGTCGGTGCTCCAATCATGTAAGACCACCAGTAGGTCCACGCACCGATACCCCACATGTAAGTGAGTAGAGATACGACCACTCCTATTACGTATACGGGACCATTCGCATAGGGCGACCATCCCAGAATTAGATCGCGGAATCCCATTACCAGGGCAGCGCCCGCTCCATATCCAGCAAATGCACCAAAACATGCCCGCCAGAAACCGGCTTCAGAAAACACCAGCGCCGGGCGATATCCACCCGCGATGGCTCCGAGAAGGCCGCCGATCAAAGACACAAGGAAGAAGTCGTCGAGGCCATGCAGCCCCATCATGTACGCAGCGCCTCGTGCCGCAAAGTCATCCTGCCCAGCCCATGAACGCATCAGATCGAGCACGATGCTCGTGCTGACGAAACCAATCACTGCACCCCAGAATGCCTTGGCAACCTTGAATCTTTTTGGCGCGCTGAGCCCTGAGCTGACTCTTTTTTCGACGCTTGCTGTCATTGTGTCGGTCATACTGTGACCTCTTTCTTCATCGTGGCACACGTTGCATCTTCATCATCTGCCAATACGGTCTCCACCTGCTTTCGCAGGTCTGAGAGATCAGCAGACGCCAGTTTTTTTGCGGGGTAACAATTGAAGTACTCCAGCGTTGAACACGGGGTGTCAGGGTTCTTGAACCACCACTTCATCGTGGTGTCTTCATCAACCACACAGATATCAACGCGCATTCCGGCGTGGCCAGATCCACAAAGCTCAGCGCACACGACCTGCAGCGGAGCTGATGGCAATGTCAGCTTCTCAGGAGTCCATTGAACTCGCGTTCTGAGCCCCGGTACCGCGTCAACTTTCAGGCGAGCCTCAGGCACCCAGAAAGCATGCGTCACGTCAGCGAAATCTTCCTGCCTGGTCTTCTGCTTTATCTCCTTCTTCTGCTTGTCAGCCTCATCGGCCTGCTTGACGACTTCTGACGCAAATTCCTCGTCACGAATCTTCATCAGCTCCGTGAACTCCTCCATGACGATCACCCGATCTTCATCTGAAAGCTCAAGCTGCCTCAGTTTGTCCACCGCAAACGTTGCCAGCATCTGATCTGGCAAAGGGTGTTGCCTCTCACAGAGCAGCGGCTTGGCCGAAGCCTCGCGCTCAGCACGCTCCTTCGCGATCTCATGCGCCTCCTCGGAGTGGTGTTCATCCTTGGTCTGAGCCAGAGACGACAAAACCCTTGAAGACCTGGCGAGCCCTTCTTTACCACTGCAGCTGATGATTGAAAACATTGCTGTGGTGCCCTTGGGTAGCACTAGATTTGTAGCTTGGCTCACATCATGACCGGGATACGAAAACTTCCAGCCAAATGAAAATGCCTGAACGTTGATTGCCACCGAACGGGATGGCGTCTTTTCGTTTTCTGCATAGGTGACGTAGCTGATAACCGAAAGAATGGTCACTATCACTGCCGGAATAATCGTCCAGACAACCTCAAGCTTATGGTTGCCGTGGATCGGTTCTCCATCGCTTTCATCACCGGGCTCAGCCTTGAAGTTCCTGATCGAATACCAGATCACGGCGGCAACAAGTGAAAAGATGAAAATGCTGAGAATCATCATGCCGATGAACAGGTCATCAATTCGATCGCCTTCAGGCGTAATTGACTCGGGCATCCATGACCACCCAATCAACTCCGGCAGTAGCAGCACCACAAAGCTACCAATCGCCCAATAGAGAAAGTAGCGAAACAAATTTCCAATATGACCGTTCATAAACCCCTGCTTATTCAAACAATATTTCTCATAATCAGGCGCGCAGGTAATCCCTTCTCAGCACACCCGAAGATCATGGACCTTTCAAAATCATCGCAAATCTACCCG
>CAYTTD010000495.1:0-2004 GCA_964440595.1 uncultured Gaiellales bacterium | reverse complement strand
GCTGAGGCTCCAGTCGTGGTTGGCCTCGCTGATGGCGCCAGTGTTGGCCTTTGGATTCAGGATGACGGCGGCATCAACGTGGTCAAGGCGTACACATATTCAGCTGATGGTGTAGTTGGTGGCGTAGAGAACGTTTCAACTGGATCATCTTTTGACATTCGCGCTGCTGCGGATGCGTCCGGTAACGTCATGGCCGTCTGGCTTGAGAGTGACGGAGTAACCTTCCGGGTTGGTTCATCGTTGCGCGATCGATCTTCTGGCACTTGGAGCACTCCAGTATTCATTTCTAACGTTGGAACAAATGCTGCGTACCCGGCGGTGGCATTCGATTCAACAGGTAATGCATTTGCAATTTGGTTTGACACGGCTTCCACGATGTATTCATCTAACTGGGATCAAGGAACGCAAACGTGGTCCGCTCCGGCACTGTTCGCCTTCAACGCTGCTTCTGAACAATCTCGCATCGCTACGGACTCATCGGGGAACATCCACGTTGTTTACGGTTACGACGACGGCACCAACACGAGAGCGGCGCACGTTGGGTACGTGAGTGGCGCATGGCAAGCAATGACGTTGCTGTCACAACCGAGTGGAAATGCTGATGATTACGACATTGCAGTAGACAACAGCGGCAATGTGCACGTTGCCTGGGTTCGATACGACGGAACTTACTATAAGGTTCAGGCAAGGACACGTGTTGCGGGAACTGCATGGACAGACAACTCGATCTTCAGAATTGGCGCGGGCGATTCAAACGAGGGGAGCCCAGATTTTGGCATCAACAGCGCAGGTGACCTTGTGCTGGCTTGGCAAAAGAGTTCAGGAACAACCACACGGTACATCCAATACGCAGACCAAAGCGCAGGCACAGGTTCCTGGGGCACCAATGACCGATCTGACAGATCAGTCATTGGTGTCAACTGAGCCAGTGGTAGAGGGCACTGCAAGCGGCTTCCACATGATCTTCAGGCAGGGATCTCCGAGCACTGCAGTTTTTGCTACCACTAGAAGCAGCCTGGCGGGAGCGTGGGATACACCGGCTCAGATATCAACCTCACCAAACAACCTGGCAGGCATTGGTCTAGCTGGCGACGGAAACAGCAATGCTCACGCAATCTGGTACGACTCGGCTGAAAACGACGTCGAAGCTACCCACTGGGACGGAGTTGCTCCATCAATAACCAGCGCATCGGTACCAACTTCAGCGGTTACAGGGCAGGCCGTAACGATGTCAGCCTCAGCGACCGATACCGGAACAGGCCTCGCCGCATCGCAACCTTCGTGGAACTTCGGCGATTCATCTGGCGGCTCCGGCAGTTCGGTCTCGCACACCTATGCAACCGCTGGCACATTCAACGTGATCTACACCGTAACCGACAACGCAGGAAACAGCGTGTCAGGCATGGCAACCATCACTGTAACCGCATCCAACTCAGGTGGAGGAGGAAGCGGCGGAGGAACGGGCGGAACCGGTGGAGGTACTGGTGGCACCGGAGGCACTACCACCACCGGCACGACAGACACTGCTGTCACTACCAGCTCAAGCGACTCGGCAAGCACCGGAACAAGCACCGGTGACGGCACCGGTGGCGCCGGCTCTTCTCCACTAAACACCAAGGCACCGTCGATCAAAGGAAAGCCTCGTGTTGGCAAGAAACTGACCTGCGACAAAGGCACATGGACCAGTGACGGCACTATCACCTACACATTTGCCTGGCAGAGAAAATCCAAGGGCAAGTACAAGACAATCGCTAAGGCAACCAAGGCACGATATCGCTTGACAGGCAAAGACAAGGGAGCCAAGGTTCGATGCATCGTTACTGCCACAGACAACGACGGAAGCACCACCGCCCGGAGCAAGGCAACCAGGAAGGTCAAGGGTGCCAGCGCGTAAACCTAGCGCCTCGGAAATCGCCCTTGCGAGATCGTCGCGTCACCATCAACCAAGGCGATGATGAACGAGTCTCTACTTTCGCCGCCGAATCTGGCATCGATAATTGGCGC
>CAYTTD010000494.1:0-2004 GCA_964440595.1 uncultured Gaiellales bacterium | reverse complement strand
GGGTTACCTGCCGTTTGCCGCGTGGATCTTTCGAATCGGCAGGCGTCGCCTGTTGGCTTTATCCTCGGATGCATACCGTGGCAATGCGTTGTTTAATGCCACGCTCCTGGAGTCGCTCCAAGTGCTGCGTGAATCCCGGGTCACCGGAGCCTGCGGGTTTCACAAACAACGGCTTGCACATTCACTTGCCGAAAGTCGGTTGCGCTGGCTACGCGCCCTGCGCCAGGGTGCCTTGCTAGGTGGCGTGCTGGGTCTGATACCGATTGCTGTAGCAGCCATGATATGGAGTGTTGGCGCCACAATGGTGGCTGCGGGAGAGATGTCGGTAGGCGAAATTGTCTCTTTTCTGATGGTGCTTTCGATGCTCTATGGACCGATCAACGGGCTTTTCACCGCTGCATCCGGGATCGTGCAGGAGAAGGTGGCCATGGGGCGGCTAGCTGATATTCTCAAGTTGGGTAAGTTGGAGTTTGCAGCACCTACGAGTACTCAAGTGAACGAGGGTGCCTTCCTTTCCAGTGCGCCACCCACTGTCGAATTGCGCGGGGTGTCATTCGGGTACGGGCGCCAACACGTCATTCAGGGGTTAGACGCGCTAATTCCAGGCGGATCGGTGGCGCTGCTAACTGGTCACAACGGAGTTGGCAAGTCCACGTTGGCGGACTTGATTGTCGGCTTGGAAGTGCCTAGCGGCGGTCAAATTCTGCTTGATGGCGTTAGTATCTCATTTTGGCCCGAGCAGGTACGGCGTTGTTCGGTGGGTTTGCTGTCGCAACATACCCAATTGTATGCAGGCAGCTTGCGTCTGAACATCACTCTGGGACGCAGCCTCAGCGACTCGCAGATCTACAGCATAGCCACGGAGATGGCGCTCGAAAGCTTTCTTGCAGATTGGCCAAATGGTCTGGACGGGATGATCCAGGAAGCCGGACGTGACTTGTCGGGTGGTCAGCGCCAGAAGATAGCACTATTGCGTGCACTAGTGCATAGGCCTCGCCTACTGGTATTGGATGAGCCCGAAAACAACCTAGACACCGTTACCGTCGTTCAATTTGCCGACTTTCTGAAGCGCCATAAAGGTAAGTTCACCGTGCTTCTGATCACCCACGGCGCAGAGTTCCGACATCTAGCTGATATGGTAATTAACCTGTCTGGTTACGACACCAACAGGACCATTTGCCCTCTTGAGGAGGGGAACGGGTGCATCAGCCGACCTGATGCGAAAATGTCAAAAGGAAGTCAATATGAAATTAAATGTCCGTAAATCTGCACAAGGTCCAGTGCTCGCCAAGGGCACCGTTGCGGTTACCGATAACGTGAACTGCGGTTTGGTCGATGCAATGGGCCGGAAGATAGGATGTGAAACACAAGCCGGTGGCGGCACGGTATCGGTTGGAGTCGATCCCCGCAACGGCGGGTCAGTTGGTATACAGTATCAGACCAACTCCTGCTGCTAATGTACTTGACATCCGAGTGGTGAGCTTCCACCCGTGATGAGGCGGCAAGTCAGCGGAACCCAAGCTGACTTGCCGTTCAGCAATACTTTAACAATGTTCGTTTTTTGATTCAGAGGGTGCTTATGAATTCAGCTCAATGTACTTGGATACGAGGCACTCTTGTCTTGTCCATCTGCTTTTTGACTGCTTGCTCCGGAGTTAGATTGCAAACCTTAGACCAAATGAACAAAGCGCTCGCAAGCTCATTGCAGCGCGACGCACGTCAAGATTGCCAGAGGCACCGAAGTATGACCGACTACGCAGAATGCATCAGGAATGTGGACAAGATGTACGACCAATTTCGGCAGGAGCAGCAAAAAAACAAATCTTTCGGAAACCCACAACCTACGCCAACTGCGCAGGATGCCATTGCCACACCTTCGAGGTCTAAATGACTCTCTCGCTGCACGCGCTCTCCAGAAGGACTTTCTGTTTAGGAGCGGTAGGCGCACTAGCCTCGCCTCTCGCTGGTTGCGGTGGATCATTGCCACTGTCAGCGATGACTGAA
>CAYTTD010000493.1:0-2005 GCA_964440595.1 uncultured Gaiellales bacterium | reverse complement strand
TCAGGTCAGCGGCATGGGGCACCGTTAGTTCAGGTAAGCGGCGACAAAAAATCAGCCGCCATAATAAATCCACACACCCACGACGGCTACGATCTCAATCGCGAGTTGGATTGACGCCAAAATCAGAAGTAGTCGCCGGCGCCGCGCCCGGTCAGCCAGCGCCGCTGTCATGCCGCTTGTTGCGAACATGAGCGTGGTAACCAAAACTGGCAATGAAAATATCCCAAGCGCCCAATCGATCGAAGTGAAACCGAGGCCTGATTCAGCCCCAACCTCCGGCGGTGCTGGCTCAGAATTGGTGTTGTTGGAATCGACGTTCATCGGTGGATACATGCTACATCTTCGGTCCAAATGCCGCATCGTTTGGCGCGGAAAAACCACTTCTTCCGCAGTTTCTTGTTCTTTTTGTTGCTGTATTTTTACAAACGACATCAATTACTTTTCAAAGCGATAAATATCATCCATTTTCAATGGTTGGTTTGAAGAAACTCTGATCCTCAAACGAATGGAGACAATATGAAAAGTCGGCGATTGATGTTCCGCGTTTATCTGAGTGTGTCAAAGTTTCGTCGACGCCACATGCGCCGAAAGAGACATTTTCATCGGCAAGTGAATGGCAATGTATCGGGCCATCCAACGTTCGCCGGCTAGAGGTTCGCGTGAGTTTATGGAACAAAGGCATTCTTCGATGCCTTGAGGCTCAAAATGGCAGCATTTCGCGGCGCCAATTGCTTGGTGAGGGGTTGTCAACTGCACAGATCCAGCGACGGCTGGCTAACGGGAGTCTCTACGCGGTTCACCGCGGTGTTTATGTATTGAATCCGGCATGCATATCTGAAAAGCAACGCTGCACCGCAGCGCTGCTGGCTGTTGGTAGCGACGCGGCACTGTGTGGTCTGACAGCGGCCATTGTCAGGGGGTGGTGGAAGCGCACGCGATTGACAGAAGTCAACATTATGTTGCAAAAAAAGAGGAGGGTGCCAGGGGTAAGGATTTGGCAAAACAGTACCTTTGATCCTGGAAGAGACATTGTCAAATTCGGCGGTCTGGCTCTTGTTCGCCCGGAATTCATGGTCGCAGAATTGGGCAGTGTCCTTACATGTTTTCAACTCACGAACATAATCAGCGAGGCCGCCTACTGGCAATCATTCGACGTGAATTGTTTCAAAGAAGTAGCCGAGCGTTGGCGCGGAAGACCCGGCATTGCGGTTGCCCGACGAGCCGTAAGTGAGTACGAAGCAGGCCGGGCTGGCACTCGTAGTCACCTGGAGGATCGCTTTGTTCGTCTACTCGCATTTCATAATCTGAAAATGCCGGACGGCGCTGGGGTTCCAATTCGCTCGCAAGAGGTTGACTTCGTTTGGTTTGATCGCAATTTGGTGGTTGAAGTAGATGGGCCGGGTCATGAACGCCCAAACTCGAGCTGCCGCGATCCAGCGAAGGATGCAGATCTAAGAGACGCTGGCTTTCGCGTAGTCAGATTCACGCAAGCTCAAATTGTTCGCAACCCAAAATTGGTTGCGACGCAAGTGCATGAGAACTTGTCTATTCAGGAAGGTTAATGTATATTATGATGTATATGGGATCAACTCGAACGCAGATCTATTTGACGGACGATCAACGAGACCGGATAGATGTTGAGTGCAAGCGCACAGGTGCCTCTTTGGCCGAGATTGTTAGGGTCGCTCTCGATGAGTATCTGGCTAATCGTACAAACGCCGACTATCAGAAAATTTTGGACGAAACGTTTGGTAAGTATCCGAAATTTGAAGTGCCTGATCGTAGCGAGTGGGATCGCGACTATGGCTGAGTCCTTGTTCGAGATCGAGCGGTAAATTGCATATGCTGTTTGACACCGATGTGTTTGTGGATCATCTGCGTGGAGCCAAAGGATTGCCAGCGATCAGCGTGTGTTACTCGGTAGTTACCAAGTGTGAGCTTTTTGCAGGGGGGCGCGACGGCGAAGATGACATTCGAAAATTATTGTCGGTGCATCAAGAGATAA
>CAYTTD010000492.1:0-2006 GCA_964440595.1 uncultured Gaiellales bacterium | reverse complement strand
CGGTGGCGATGAGGTTTCTCGCGAGTCATTTGTTGACCTGGCTGAAAGCATGGAATCAAACGGAGGCACAGCGTCCGCCGACACCCACGGTATCACCGTTCTTGACCCAGCATCGGCCCTTCCAGATGGTCATCGAGCGCCGGCAGAGTGGAAACGAAACGATGACGATCGCTTTGATGCCACGTCGCGCACTGCACAGTTCGCTGATCCACTAACCGGTAGCCAGGAATCAACGATTGGCTTCACCCTCCCGTCACTTCTCGAAGGTAAGTCAGACGCCGCCGCCATCGACGCTGCAGCGCCCGCGGCTGGCACGCCAGAGTTTGATGCACTGAAGAGCGAGCAGGCTGCATACGAGGAGTCGCTCAGGGCGGCAGGCACGCCAGAGGCGCGCGCACAGGTACAGGAGCAGTACTTCTCAAGCCACCAGTACTGGGTGGATTCCGGCGCAGATGGCCAGCAGCCTCCAACTGTTTACGCTGCCACGTACGAAGCAGGCACCGACCCACATGTAGCTCTGGCCAGAACTGGAGTTGCCGGGCAGGCCGGCGACGGCTCGCCAATGACGACAGACACTGTGATTCGCGTCTACGCCGACGGCTCGCGGGAGGAGTCCTCCAAGGCTCATGCGCAGACGCAGCATGGCGGCTCCACCGACACGATCGAGCAGACTCACTACACGGCAGGTGGCATTCGCGATTCGCACGAGGTGAGTGTGGAAGCACCCACCAAGCGCCCAACTGAAGGCCTCAGCGACCTCCACACAACGGCCGTTGTCAAAGAGACGTTTGACCCGACCACCGGCGCGCAGACCAGCGCATATGAGTCGAGCGTTAACTGGGACGACTCCATCGCGCAGGTAACTGAGCGTACGAGCACATACGAGAATGGCAAGCTCGCTACGCAAGACGTTCACGAGGAGGAGATGTCGCGAGACTTCTCCCAGGGTGACGCCGACAGCTTCGTGAATGAGATGCAGGGGTTGTCTGATCGCCTGCTTCAAGATCGCGACTTCAACGTCGACGAAGATCACACTTCGGTAATCACTCCCCCTGTTGGCTCGTACCACACCACAAACGACTCTGAGATCGAGTACAACGACGCCGGCGAGATAACATTCCTCTCCACTGATCAGAAAACCGATCAGGTTCTTCCGGTGGAAAAGAATGAGAACGGCGCGCGCGTTACCGATGAAAACGCAGTTCAGCTTGTTCGCAGCGAGAACCACACCGAGTATGGCGCACGCGGAGGCGGGGCCGCGGTCATCGGCACCGATGGCAACCCGATGGTCGAGGGCAAGATCAGCAACCACTCGGTCAGCTACGAGTTTGATCCGGATAGCGGGTACAAAGACGGCCACCAGTCGCGAACGATAACCGAGACACGCATGGAGGCAACTGCCGGCCTAGACGGCAAGCCCAAGGATGCGCGCTACTCGCCCATGGTCTACACCACCTTCACTGAGGGCAATGACGACGACTGGATGTACAAGCACGAGTACATCAAGGTCGACGGCACAGGCTCTGTTGTATTGAACGACGAGGGCAAGCCGGTTACCTACGGCGCGAATGAGTCGTACATGGATCCGGCAACAGGTGAGCAGAAAACGTTTGGATCAGAGGATCCCAACTCGTCTCGCGAAGACAAGGATGCTGCCGACAAGGTTGAGGAGTGGTTCGACGAGAACTGGCACAAGATTGAGATAGGTGCCGCAGTAGTTATTGGCGTCGCGGGAATCGTTGCCGCACCATTTTCTGGCGGCTCATCGCTAGCTGCCACTGTTGTCGCCTACTCGATGATCGCGGGCGCGGCGCTGGCAACAACCAGCTTCGCCTACACAGGCTGGAAGGTCAGGCAGGGCGAGGCAGACTGGGGCGATCTGGCGCTGGCGGGTGTTGGTGTTGCGCTTTCTGTGATCCCGGGAGCCAAAGCCATTGCCGGACTTGAGCGCGGTGTTATGCGTGTTGGAGCAGGGGCTGCGAGCGCGGGCGCTACAGGCGCAGGCG
>CAYTTD010000491.1:0-2013 GCA_964440595.1 uncultured Gaiellales bacterium | reverse complement strand
GCGTACAACTTCTTGACCGCGCAAGGGGGCGCGCGGCCAGGCTGACCCGCGCTGGGCGCGTGTTTGAGCGCTACGCCCGCTCGATCGTGCAGATGCAGGCATCAATGTATACAGAGCTCGAGCAGATGCGTCGTCGCCTCGGAGGGCACGTGCGAGTCGGCGCCAGCCCCGGCCCAGGTGAGCATTGGATTCCACCTTTGCTTTGCGAGTTTCGCGAGGAGTATCCGGATCTCCACGTTGAGCTACACGTGAGCGACGCGCGCAGCATCGTTGAGCATGTGTTCAACAACGACATAGAACTTGGAGTTGTCGGTGGTCATTGGACACGCGCTGGTCTTCACTTCGAGCCGATATGGCGCGACGTATTTGTTCTGATTGCTGCCCCGGATCACGAGCTTGCTGCCAGGGGAACTTTGACGATGGACGAACTCGTTGGCGTTGATTTCATCGCCCAGGAGCCAGGCACCGGATTGCGCATGACTTTAGAGAATGAGTTGCAGGACAGCGGCACGGCACTGGAGCAGTTCAACCTCATCGCAGAGCTTGGAAATCAGGAGTCGGTGAAAGCTGCCGTTGGTGCCGGGTACGGCATTGGTTGTGTGTGGAGGAGTGCAGTGTCAACTGATCTCGCGGCAGGCCGACTTGTTGAGCTTGATGTTCGCGACTTCGACACTGATTCGTGGTATTGGGTTGTGCGTCGTGCTCGGCGACGATTGACACGACGAGGAGAGGCGTTACTTGCGTTTCTTCAGAGGGCAAGAGAAGAGCAGACAGCTATGTTGCGTAAGGCAGGGAGGAATCCCTCGCCGCCACCGAAACCTGTGACTTAGGCGCCTTGCCATGTGGTGTCCGCCCCGCGCGCAAGAATGCGGGTGATGAGCAGTGCAGTAATTGAAAAGTCTCCCCATTCAAAAACTTCAACTGCGGCAACAACTGCAGATGCAGCGAGTGATCCGCTTCGAGAGCCGTTGTCGCGTGCGCTTTCTGTGGTTGGTGACAGATGGTCGCTGGCAATCGTTGCGCAGATGACGCGAGGTTCGCAGCGATTCAATGATCTTGCAGAGAGTTGTGCGCCGATCGCCAGAACCGTATTGAGCGACAGGTTAAGGCGCCTTGAGGCTTCCGGCATCATAGAGCGGCGGGTTTACTCCGAGTCACCTCGCCGCAGCCACTACCGTCTAACGGTACGCGGTGCCGAGCTCGCGCGCGTCAGTGGCCTACTGGCTGATTGGGGCGCACGCCACATGGTTGGATCCGGCGCTTTGCTCAGGCACAGAGAGTGCGGCAGCGAGATCATTCCGGGGTGGCGTTGCGTTGCGTGCGGGCCAGTGCCAAGCCGCGACGTTACGGTTCGCTGATAACAGAATGTGAGCTGCTTTTGGTGCACTGCTCGCAATTTTCATGAACCTTATTGGCTCCCAGGTGGACTTTTGATCGAATACGAGATAAAACTCGTCCTCGGACGAGAAAAATTGCCACCACGTTTACGCAAAAAGGCAAACGAGTGGTTGGAGTTCTAAACAAACACTTTGCTCAATAATGTGTTGCAGAAAGCACGCAGCGCCAACTACCTGCCGCTGCCGGGCTGCTCAAGGGGAAGCGTCAGCTCGAACAGAGCGCCGCTGGAGCACTCGATGCAGCGCAGGTCGCCACCCAGGGCCCAGCTTAGCTCGCGGCTGATTGCCAACCCGAGCCCAAGCCCGCCCTCCCTCTTCGTGCCGACGAAAGGCTCAAAGATGTTGTCGCGCTCGGTCTCGGGAATCGTCGGCCCGTCGTTGGCAACCGTAACTCGTACCGTGTTGCTGACCCGCTCAGCGCGAACGACGACATGTGTCTCAGCGTAGCGAAGTGCATTGCCCACAAGGTTGCGAATGATCTGCAGTATTCGGCCACCGTCGCTGTGAATCAGGATGTGATCGAAGTCGGTCTGCACCTCAACCCCTGATGAGTGTGTTGTTCCCGTCGAACCGTTGTTCGCGCCAGATTTGTTCGCGTCTTCGTGACCACCTTCGG
>CAYTTD010000490.1:0-2015 GCA_964440595.1 uncultured Gaiellales bacterium | reverse complement strand
AGCTATGCGCTGATCACACGCACCAACATGCGAGCATCAATGAATGAGGAGTGGGTCAAGACCGCTGTTGCGAAAGGAATACCCGAGCACCAGGTGTTCCTTCACCACATCTTTCGCCTGGGAATAATCCCGGTCGTGATAATGTTCGGCATGGATCTCGCCTTCACTCTCGCAGGTGCAATCTTCACTGAGACTATCTTTGGCCTGCCCGGCCTTGGCAGCGTTCTGATGGCGGGTGTCAAGAACCTGGACTTCCCGATCCTTCTCACCATGACGTTATTTGGGGCGGTGCTGATCGTGGTCGCCAACACCATCGTCGACATAGTGCAGGCAATGCTGGATCCCCGCATACGGATTGCGTGAATCAGGTTCAGATTCAGATTAACGTCGCTGATTGGTTCAGCTTGTAACACCAGACTTCAGCCAGTTGATCTTCACTTCGCCGACTGGCGGCAGATCAACAAGCGGCTCTCGATAGAGATTGTTCTCCTCCGCACGCCTTAGCGCCTCGGTGATTGCAGCACGACCGCGATCACCATAATCCTGTGTGAGGTCGTTCACGTACATGCCAACAAATCGGTCTGCAAGGTCAGTATCGAGGCCGCGGCCAAACTTCATAGCGTACTTAAGCGCTTCGTCCCTGTTTTCAAGTGCCATGGCAATGCTGCGACCCAGGATGTCGCAGAGTGCTTCCTGCACGTCAGCAGGAAGGTCGCTACGCACAGCGTTTACACCCAGAGGAAGTGGAAGCCCGTCGGTTTCGTCGCGCCACCATACACCGAGATCAGTCACTGCCGAGAGACCCATTGACTCGTAGGTCAGCTGCCCCTCGTGTATGAGCAGACCAACATCGGCCTTGCCATCAAGCACGTACTGTGGAATCTCATCGAATGGAACAACTACGAAGTTCTCCCAGCGACCTCCCAGATACTGGTTTGACCAGATGTTGAGCTCAAGCCACGCGCTGGTCATCTCACCCGGTATCGCAACCTTCATTCCGGTGCGAGGATCCTCAGGGAAACCCTCTTCGCCGGGGTTTGGATAGTCGTTTCGGCAGACGAGCACAGGGCCATAGCCGTCGCCCATGCTGGCTCCGTGGGGTAGCAGCGTGTACTTGTCCTGAACGTACGGATAGGCATGGAGTGACAGAGCCGTAATCTCGAGTCGCCCCTCAAGCGCCCAGCGGTTCAGTGTCTCGATGTCTGAAAGCACATGCTCAAACGTGAAGCGTGGATCGGTGATTACATCGTTGGCAAGCGCCCAGAACATGAAAGCATCATCCGGATCAGGCGAGTGACCGATACGGATATGCAAGGGGTTTTCTGCTGTGATCTCGCTCATGTTGGGGCTCCTTTTGGGGTTTCTGCCTCCGTTGATCCTGAACTGCTTCATGGATTAATTCAATGAAAGCGAGGCCAGATAACGAGGTAAACCACACAAGAGCGCACATTGCCGATCGTCAAAGATGGCATTTGCAGGATTTTTGCAGATTTTGAAATTTGTGTTGCATCTTAGCGATTCTTGTCGTACATTCTAGTCAAACGGATGAATCCCCACGAATCCGAGGTTTGAGACAACTATGACGTTCAAGATTATTCAACAAGGTCGCCCACTCAACTGGCTTTGCCCCCACTGTGAAATGGAGATTGAGGCAGAGATGCTCTCAGAGCCACATCCAGACAGAGCCTATGTGTGCTTCTTCTGCGGATGGAGACGATCACTCGCAATGATGGAGTATTACGGCTTCGTCAGACCGGTTGAGGTGGTTGCCGGAGGCCCCCCGATTCCAGCCATCGATGACCATGCGCAAGGATTGCCGCAGGGCGACATTGATACCCAGGAGATACCAAGAGAATTTGAACCGGATACACACACCCCCTAGAGACAGGGACATTGGGCAGGCACGGGCCTCGAAACCTGAAGGGACTCAGGTGACGGGGCCCGTACTATTTAACGAACATCAATCAGAGCCTCTGCAGCAGAGACCATGCCCGAGATTGCATGCGAACTTCCAT
>CAYTTD010000489.1:0-2018 GCA_964440595.1 uncultured Gaiellales bacterium | reverse complement strand
GTTGCGCCTGCTGCCACGTGACATTGGCTCAGGCAATTCTCCACCTGCAGCCGGGTCGTTAAGTAGATCTTCGTGCTCGAGGCCAAACATCCATGGGTCCCGTGCCAGGACCTTCAGAAACGCTTCAACTACCTCTGCGTCAAATTGGCTGCCGGAAACCCTGCGAATCTCGTCTAGCGCAACGATAGCTGGGGCTCCTGGCCTATACGGCCGATCGCTGGTTATGGCGTCCCAGGTATCGGCCACTGCGATTATTCGTGCACCCAGAGGTATGTAGTGGCCGTATAGACCATCTGGATACCCTCTACCGTCAAACCGCTCGTGATGGTGCCTTATTGCTGGCAACGCATCACCCAGTACTGCGAGCTTGCCGCAGATCCTTTCGCTTTCTGCCGGGTGGATCTTCATGATTTCAAATTCGGCGTCGGTCAATCTCCCGTCCTTGCGTAACACGTCATCCGGCACTGCCAGCTTGCCAATGTCGTGAAACGTGGCAGCATGGCGAATGGTGTCGAGTTCACGCTCGCTCAGCTGCATCTCCTGGGCGATCAGGATACTCATCAGGGTGACCCGTAGACCATGGCCTGCCGTATAAGAATCCTTGGCTTCGACAGCAGCATTGAGAGCAGCAAAAGTCTCGAGCGTGCTCTCCTCCAGGGTCTGGTAAGTCTTGGCGAGCTCACGTGCGTGTCTCAACGCATCTTCGCGGGGCTTTTCAACAATCCTCCACGTGACGAATCCGATTAATAGAACTGCGATGCCGAGTAGCGGCGGAGCCGTTGCCGTCACGGCAATCGCTGTCAGCATGAATGACACCACAACAGCAGAGCTCGCCATTTTCAGGCGGGTCGTCATGGTCCGAACCAGATCGTTACTTTCGATACCCTTATCTGGTTCAACATTATTTGAGTTATTTACAGACACTACCGTGGCATTATCGGAATTAATGCCCAAATACTTGAAGTAATGACGATCAGTGTGCGGCTACTCGACCATTTTTTTGTTGATGCCTCAAAAAGACGGCAATACCAGCAGCTATTGCAATGATAAGAAGCGGGCTGATTGCGGTGATTACGTAAGAAACAAATCCAACAAGCGCCGCAGCCGGTAACGTAAAGACCCAGGCAGTCGCCATCTCACCGGCAACGGTCCACCGCACAGCAGAAAGTCGTTTGGCGGCACCCGCACCCATGACGCATCCGCTGGTGCAATGGGTCGTTGATACTGGCACACCTGACACCGCAGCAAATTGCAGCACTGTTGCCGCTGCCGATGAAGCAGCAAAGCCCTGCATCGGTGACATCTTGACTACCTTTCCGCCCAGCGTCTTGATGATTTTCCATCCACCCGCATATGTTCCCAGAGCCATCGCCGAAGCGGCAGAAAACACAACCCACATTGGAACTTCAAACTGGTCAGCGCTACCACCGTTCGCCGTCAAAAGCGCGAGTCCGATGATTCCCATTGTCTTTTGGGCGTCGTTGGTGCCGTGGGTAAAGCTCAGCCAACCGCCACTGAAAATTTGCAGTCGTCTGAAAGCTTTATTGCCTTTTTGTGGGTTGGCTTTTTTCACCATGCGCATCAAGACTGCCATGATCAGGAGACCGCCAAGAAATCCCAGTGCCGGGGCAATAAGTGAAGGAAGCAGAACCTTTTGCACTACACCGTTCCAAAGTACGCCACCAGGCCCGGTAAACGCCAACATCGCCCCGACCAGACCTCCAACGAGTGCATGTGAAGAGCTCGAAGGAATACCGTAGTACCAGGTAACAAGGTTCCATACGATTGCTCCAAGAAGGCCTGCCAAAACAACGTTCAGATTGCCACCCATCGCGTTTGGATCAACAATTCCCTTGCCCACCGTAGCTGCAACTTCGAGGCTCCAGAATGCTCCAACAAAGTTAAGGGCGGCCGCCATAAGCACAGCAACCTGCGCTGGAACAGCGCGTGTACCTACCAGCGTAGCGATCGAGTTGGCAGTGTCATGAAATCCATTTGTGAAGTCAAACAGAAGCGCA
>CAYTTD010000488.1:0-2020 GCA_964440595.1 uncultured Gaiellales bacterium | reverse complement strand
CCTACAAGGATTACCTGAAGTACATCTGGATAATTGAAGAATCGAGCACCGCGCAGTCCGTGGCTCCGGGCGTGATTGCCAAGCACCTTGGGGTCAGTGGCGCATCAGTAACGGGAATGGTTGCGAGACTCGAAAAATCAGGGCACATCAGGCGCAGCGGAACCAGAGTTGAACTAACAGATGAGGGGCTACGGCTGGCGATCGAGATGGTTCGACACCACCGTCTGCTCGAGTCCTTTCTCGTATCGACTCTTGGCATGCACTGGTCAGATGTTCACGCTGAAGCCGAGGTTCTTGAGCACCACATCAGCGAACGTCTGGAAGATCTTATTGACGCCCACCTTGGCCACCCTGAGTGGGATCCACACGGGCATCCAATACCGCGGCGGGATGGATCGATACCCGACCGGCGCCTCGAATCGCTCCAGCAATTACCTGAGGGCATCGAGGTAGTGATCAGACAGGTGAGAGATGAGTCACCGGAGGTTCTAAAATTTTTGGAGGCAAACTTGCTCACCATCGGCGCTCGCATAGCTATTGTGAACAAAGATACTGTCGCCGGAACCTTGACGGTGAAAGTCCTGCAGAGCAACAACAGCGAATTAGTCATAGGTGCCCGACTCGCGTCAGTAATCGATGCCGAGGAGGCTGCATGATGAAGAAATGCAATCGCTTCCTGCTCGCAGTTACCACCGTTGTGATTTGCTCCTTAATAGCCTTTGGCTGCTCCGCCAACTCGAAGGGCAAGGGCGACAAACCAGTGGTGGTCACGACTTTCTCGGTAACCGCTGACATCGTAAGCAATGTTGCGGGTGATCGCGCTGACGTTGCATCGCTCACCAAACCGGGAACTGAGATACACCACTACGAGCCAACGCCGAAAGACATTGTCAGGGCACAAAAAGCCGATCTGATAATGGATAATGGCCTGAACCTTGAGCTATGGTTTGAGCCGTTTTTCAGCGGGCTGTCTGACGTAAAAAGGGTAACGCTCTCCGATGGAATTGATCTGATTCCCATTGCCGGTGGCAGCTATGAGGGCAAGCCAAACCCTCACGCATGGATGAGTCCAAAGAACGCAATAATCTACGCTGAAAACGCAAGAGATGCCCTTATTGAGCTTGACCCCGCAGGCGAAGACGCCTACCGCCACAACACCAAAACATACATCGAGAAGCTGCAGCGCGTAGACAAGGATCTAAGCTCTATTGTCGCTGGTATCCCAAAGGATAAGCGCGTGTTGGCAACGTGCGAGGGCGCCTTCACTTACCTGACTCGCGACTATGA
The DNA here is from genome assembly GCA_964440595.1 of uncultured Gaiellales bacterium. GTDB lineage: Bacteria > Actinomycetota > Thermoleophilia > Gaiellales > SKUG01 > CAYTTD01. Next base: position 733 of record CAYTTD010000488.1, on the reverse strand, counting down.
CTTGACCGAGCTTTACCTGTGGCCAATCAACGCTGATCAACAAGGTACGCCCAGCCAGGTTCGCGACCTCATTTCGGAGGTACAAGAGCGAGACGTAAGTGCAGTGTTCTGCGAGTCGACGGTTAGCGCCGACCCAATGAAGGAGGTCGCAAAGGCCACAGGCTCCAAGTACGGCGGAGATCTTTTTGTTGACTCACTTTCAACGCCAGAAGGGCCAGTGCCGACGTACCTCGATCTTCTGCAACACGACGTCAAGGTGATATCAGAGATGGCAGGTGAGGCATCATGAATCCAATTGCACTAAAGGTGAAAGACCTCAACGTCACTTACGGTGACCTTCAAGCGCTGGACGCAGTCACTTTTGACCTGCCGAGTGGCAGCTGCTGCGCATTGGTTGGCATGAACGGTGCCGGCAAGACAACTCTCTTTAAGTCAATCATGGGATTCATTAAGCCGGATGGGGGATCAATCACCATCGATGGCGACGACCTGGAAGCCGCACAGAAGGCATCGAAGATTTCATTCATGCCCCAGGCTGAGGAGATTGATTGGCACTTCCCGATTAGCGCTCGAGATGTCGTCATGACCGGGCGTTACAGCAGGATGGGCATAACCCGCCGTGCACGGGAAATAGACCGCAAGGCGGTAGCAACAGCCCTCGAGCGCGTTGAGATGAGCGAGCTTGCAGACCGTCAGATCGGCGCCCTCTCTGGCGGCCAACGAAAGCGAGGTT
>CAYTTD010000487.1:0-2024 GCA_964440595.1 uncultured Gaiellales bacterium | reverse complement strand
AAGGACCCTCATCCGCTCACCGGGCACGTACGCGCAGCACTCGCCCGTAAGATCTGTCAACGCTATCAGTCACCAGACGGCGCCTTACGCGCATTCACGCTGTCACCTGACGCTGAACGTATGATCCAGGGAGCCATTCAGCATGGCGAAGCTGGGCAGATCCTTGCGCTTGACCCAAACACGAGCCAGGCATTGCAATCCAACCTTGCCGAAGCGTTGACACGCCATCGAGGACAAATCCTCGACCCTGTTGTGGTCGTACCTCCGCGTATCAGGCGCCATGTAAAGGCGTTGTTCGAACGAAACTTTGCGAAGCTGGTCGTTATGAGCTACTCAGAGATCGTACCCGGAGTTGCCGTCGAGAATCTCGAGACTATCCAGGCAGCGTAGCCGTGCGATACGAACCCTCAAAATTGGGGTACTGATATTCAGCAATGAAAAACGTACTTTTGAAATTTACGGGATTCTTCGTTGAAAGAGTTCCAGATGAGGAGCTTGAAGCTCATCAGAAAAAAACGGGAGTTATCCCAGACCACCCGTCAACACCGCCTCCACGTCATCCTTCAATGCCTCAGCACTTTCCTGCTGAAGTTGCAGGTGCTCGATCCGGAAGCACCGCAGTTCCACAACCGCATGTCCCGCCCGCTGCTCAGCCGATAGCTGTTGCACTTAAAGCGTGGGTGCCGCAGGATCACGCCGCTCATCTTGAAAACCATGGCCTGAAAATCGTTGCCGCGAGCGGTAACCTGTCTTCCGACGACGCTCGAAATTGGGGCGCACATGCAATAGTAATCTCATCGGAGTGCCTTGGCCCAGACACTTCCATGCTTTTGGCTCCGGCCCTACCAACAGTATTTGTTTCTCCTGATCCTGTTACCTTGCCAAACACTCCAGGTGTCGTGAGCGCAACCGACCCGGTTCATGCGAGTGAGATCGCGAGTCTTGTGCGCGCTGCAGTCGCATCATTTGCGAAACTTCCGTGAAGCCTCACAGGCGCTTCATAATTCATGGCACTTCATACTTCAATTCACTGCGGAGATTCTCGCCCGCGCATAAGCCTTCTCTGCCTGTGCCAGTAGCGCAGGGTTCGAAAGGATTGCCTCGGCAGCAGCTACAGCCGCATCACCCTTGACACCTGACGCCAGAACCATCGGCAACAGGGCATCCTCAAAGCGGTCATACTGCAGAGCGACCGCCCTTACACTCCTTACATCCTGCGTGTTCTCAGGCATTGCGGCAGCGGCGCCATACCCTGTAGCCGCCCTGTAAGACCCGCCAAACGTGGTTCCTGTCGCGACACTACCGCCCGACGGCGTCCGGGCGGTTGCGTCGCTACGCTCTGCCGACCTGATGCTAACGATGTTCACAGGAACATTGTTCGAATAACCATTTGCGATATTTCCGTTCATTTTTCTGACTCCCTGCATCTCAATGCGTTCGTTTATCTGGTGACCTGCACCCGATCACAAGAACCGGGGCGGTAGTGGCCTGCTGCAGATTCGAATGCAGTTGCTTTGCCTGATGTCATATGTACGGTTACGCTGGCTTGGCTGGCAGACTCCTTTTATTGGACGTGTTCAATTTTCTATCTCAGTATTGCTGAAGTAGCTCGATCTTTGGTGTCTTCAATCTTCTTCAACATCTCCATTACATGCTCCGCCGTTGTTGCCTCACGACTCAACACCTGAGCCATGCCCGGATCAACCTGCCCTTCACTGTTCAGGATGTTTTTGATTCGCTCATCAACCGAATTCATCTTGCTCTGAGCCCAGCGCATCGCGCCAACAACTCCGCTACCGAAGTCCTCGATCAACCCTCCACCAGAGACAGGCGTTGGATCATAACTAGTTGGATTCGATTGTGATGGCAACGCGGTACCTGTTGTAGCTGTAGGTGTTGCGGCAGCCTGAACAGTGCCTGTCGCTGCACCACCTACTGGCGCTGACGGCTGCGTAGCTGCACCTTGATTGTACGCGCCTGCAACCACCTGCGGACTCGTTACTGGCGCTACAACGGGACTCGTT
>CAYTTD010000486.1:0-2025 GCA_964440595.1 uncultured Gaiellales bacterium | reverse complement strand
AGAATCAAGGCGCAATGGCTGAGCGGGAAACAACAAGCTTTGAGGACCTAGATAGTCCGCCCTGAACAATTGCCTCACGTCGCAGCCAGTGGTGCCTGACGGCATCGCGCCCCAAGATATTGGCCCAGCGTGGCCAGCATGACGGTCAGCAGATGGGCAACAAAAAGCCTCAACAGGCTCAGCAGCAGGCGGATGTTGTGCCCGGCTCCGCACAGCACGGCATGCAAGGCATCACCCAGCGCGCCCTTGAGCGGATTGCGATTGAGCCTACCGTCGCTCTTCATGTGTCCGATGCTCGGCTCGATGGCGCTGCGCCGTTTGATCATCGCCTTCATCGTGCGCGTCACGCCTCGTCGCTGGCCTGATCGCAGGATCTGCACACCGTTGATCTCGGCACCCTTGTAGCCCTTATCCACCATCACCGTGCGTGGCCGTTGGTTGGCCAAGATGCCCACCTGTTCGATGGCTTCATCCAGGGTGTGGCCGTCATAGGGGTTGCCAGGCATGGAGCGCATGCCAACCACCAGGCCTTCCTTGAGCGTGGTGGCCACTGTGACCTTCACGCCGAACTCGTAGGGGTTGCGAGCCTTGCCTTTTGAGATGCACTCAACCTCTGGCGCATGCAGGGCATACAGCTTGTTCTTGTCTTTGGTCTTTTGCGTCAGGATGCGGCCCACCCTTTGCAGCAGATCCTGGCCCTTGGCCTGTACCTGCTCAGGCAGCTTGGCCAGTTGGCGCTGCACGTCACGTTGAACACGGCCCACTCGGGTGCGCAAGGTCTTGATGGCTGCGCGCATGCGCTTGTACTGCTTGGCATGGGCATAGCGGCCCACCTGCGTGGCTAGGCGGGGCGCCTCTCGGTTGTAGTTCTGACGCAGACTCAGGCCATGGTCCTTGGCGAACTTGACCATGTGTTGGCGGCTGCGCTCCAGCAGCCGGCTGTCCGTGGGGTGCGCAATCGCCTTGGGCATGACCGTGGTGTCCACGATCACTTTGTCCAGGCTGGCTCGCTTGATCAACCCAGCGGCCCGCGCCGCCTCGATGGTCACGGCCAGCAGCAACTCCACACCTTCTTCGCCAATGCGCTGGCGCCAACGCGTCAGGCTCGACGGGTCAATGGGCAACTCGGTTTGCAAGTAAGTCTCGCCAGTGAAGAACTGCCAGTACGGATTCTCCAGCCAGGTGTTGACCACCATCTCGTCGGACGCATCGTTGGCGTGCTGCAGGTACAGCAGACCGGCCACCAGCCGGGGTGGCAAAGCGGGGCGACCACGGCCTGAACTGAAGTGACCCGCGAAGTGGTGCTCGATCAGCTCCCAGTCCATCAGCCCGGCCAAGCGGATCAGCGGGTGCTTCATGTTGAGCTGCTCGTCCAGGCGAGGACGGAACATCTCGGCGGTCTGAGCGGTGCGAGTGTGGGGCTTCATGGCTTGATCACAATTTGCAAGAAAAGGCCGTGTTGACTATTACGTTCTTGCAAATCCTGCACCAGCTTCCGCTGAAAATCATCTGCGGTATCAAGCACTTACGATTTGTTCAGGGCGGACTATTTGATCTGCCCCGATTCCCAACAGCAACCTACAAAGGCAAATTGAGTGCTTTCAAAGGCGGCAAGCCCACTCAAGTATTGGGTGATCTCACCCTCAAGGGCATCACTAAACCTGTGAAGCTCAACATCCTGTCTTTCAAGTGCATCAATCACCCCATGCTCAACCGCGAAGTCTGCGGCGCGGATGCCTTCGCCACTTTCAATCGAGACGACTTTGGGATGCCCGTTGGCAAAGAATGGGGCTTCGATATGAAGGTCACGCTGCGTATTCAGGTTGAGGCTGTTGCAACAGAGTAACCCCCTCAGTTCAATCAGCCCATCCATGCACGCAGTCTGGCGGGCAGACGACGCGTGATGGGCTGCAGCTGATCGGCATCTTTTTCGGTCCAGAATTTGAATTTGATCGTCAGCCACACGAAGACAAAGGCATAAATCAAACCGGCTGCGAATTGCCCCCACGTTCCCGGAAACACCCA
>CAYTTD010000485.1:0-2029 GCA_964440595.1 uncultured Gaiellales bacterium | reverse complement strand
CTCAACGCCCTTTACTACGACCAGGCTACGGTCTGCGAACAACCCCAACGTTGAGTGCGCGGCTACCAGGTCGGCCGCTGGCATGGAACTGGCCTGATGAACCTCAACCGCATCAGGCGAAAAGTGTTTCTGTAGTCGCTCGATTATCAACTTTTTCTGCCGAGGATCATTTCCAAGAGCGAGATAAGTCTGTTCGAGTGCAACTTTTTCTGAACCCATGTATTCGTTCCCCTTGTTTGCCAGCTAGAGCGGCAAGAATTCAACCTTGCCCGAAGGCGCCACATTGAAGGCAATCGTACCATCGATGTCAGTGCGAAATACGGCCAGGTTTCGCTCTTCGAGCGCACTTATTACTTCTGATCGAGGATGTCCATATGGGTTTGACCTGCCTGCAGATATAAACGCCGCCACTGGATCGGTCTCATCGAGCAGAGTATTCAATTGGGGATCCTCGCTTCCGTGGTGGGCAACCTTGAGCAACGATACCTCTCCGATTCCAAGTCGGGTCGTGATTGGAGCCTCCGTGTCCGCAGGCAACAAAACACTGCCTGCACCATTTCGCACCAATAGTACCAGAGCATTATCGTTGTCTACGTCTCCGGTGATCGCGGGTTCCAAGTTGTCGCAAGGCGGATTGAGCACCTCAATCGCAATGCCTGATCTTTGGGAGTCATTCTCGACCATCGAGTCATTCTCCACCATCGGCAGGTACATGCCACGGCAAACCTTAATCTGTTTTACCTGTCTGGCAGCACGCATAAATCTCCAATCCCCTGGGGCTTGCTTCGGAGTAAGCAACCACCTCGGTGATTTTTTTTCAACAACTTCACGTAATCCCCCGCGATGATCGAGGCTTACATGCGTTACTGCCAGACCATCAAGCTTCGCCACCCCCAAAGCTGTCAACTTTTCTGCTACGCGCCCGTTCGGTGGCCCTACATCAATCAGTAGATGGTGCAAACCAGATTTTGTGTGCCACTGCACTAGAGTTGAGTCGCCTTGACCAACATCGATCGCAACAATCCTTATGTCTCCCTTGCGAACCTCGGCGATGGAATGATTTGCAAATACAATTCGAACACGGTCTGCAACGCCAAGATTCAGAGCTGCCACAGCTGCGAGAACAGCAACGCCCAATGCTGCTCGCTGGGGTACGGTATTGCGCGTGTACCTCTTTGACACTTCAAGCCCCAACACGAAGACAATACCTGCAGATACCAGCAGCGCAATGGTTTTGGACCCGGTGCCAAATTGAGGGAGCCGAACTCCTAGATCGGCTGTCTTGACCACGAATGCTGCCAACAACTCACAGAGTGAAAACAGCACGGCGCCGAGTTGAGGAGCAACAAAGCAGCATACGCAGGCACTGATCCCTACCACAAGAATGATCGACGCCAAAGGAACAGCAAAAAGGTTAGTGAGTATGCCGACCAGAGAGGCCTCGCCTACTGAATACACAAGGATCGGATAAGTAACGATCGAGCATATGAAACTAGCAGCAGGAATAGCACACACTGCAGGCGGTAAATGGATCGCCTTTGCCATGGAAAGCGTCAACGGATTGCCCCACAACAGCAGCGCGGCGACGCAGGAGTAACTCAGTTGAAAGCCAAGGGTTTTCCAAATTGCTGGCCATATCCAGACCATCACGCCCGCCGACAGGATCATTGCATGCCACAGATCGTTGCGTCGGCCAACGAGCAGAGCGAGCGTTGCAAGCATCCCCATCAGGCCAGCACGAACTATTGACGCGCCGCCTCCAACCACCATCACGTAGAAGGGAATTGCAATCAAGGCAAGCTTGCATCCGGCAGTGCGACCAGCCCCTAGCAATGTCGAAATTGCAATGCAGATGAATATCAGGAGTCCAATGTTTTGACCGGAAGCAGCCATAACATGCCAGAGCCCAGCCTTGCGAAACATGTCTTTATGATCCTCAGACAATTCATCTGGGCGCCCCAAAACGATACCCTCAACAACTGCTGCGCGCGTCTTATCCTCGATGTAGGTCTTTGGTTGTTGCCTGACT
>CAYTTD010000484.1:0-2031 GCA_964440595.1 uncultured Gaiellales bacterium | reverse complement strand
CGGTTCGAACCCGGTCGGCGCCTTGGTTGAGCGAGAGCCAGCAAGCTCGCATAAAAGCGTAACTTCACGCAAAAAACCCGCAACAATTATCCGTGGATGGGTAGTGTCACATCTATGGAACCAATCGTAATTGACCTGATCCTGATCGTCATCCTGATCGGTCTGAACGCCGTGTTTGCGGGCAGCGAGCTAGCTATCGTTTCAATCCGCCAGCCGCAGCAGGCTCGGTTGCGTGCTGAGCATGGAAAGGCCGGGCGGCTCGTTGCGGACCTAGCCGAAGAACTAACCCGGCTGCTGTCTACCGTTCAGCTTGGAATTACCTTGGGTGGATTTCTGGCATCGGCAACCGCGGCAGTATCCATCGCTGCAGTCTTTGCAGATCGCTTTACTTTCCTGGGGGACGCAGCTGAACCTGTATCGGTGATCTTTGTCACACTGATTCTCACTTACGTAACGCTGGTACTGGGGGAGCTTGTTCCCAAGCGAGTGGCCCTCAAGAACCCAGAACGTTGGGCCCTGCGCGTTGCCAGACCCTTGAACATGCTTGCAACGGCTGCTCGCCCCATCATATGGGGGCTTTCCAAGTCAACGGACCTAGTAGCGTCACTATTTCGCGGCGGCAAGGGCGGTGCGGGTGATTCCGACGATCTCCTCGAACTCATTGCCTACCAGCCAACGCTCAGCCCCATGCGCCGCAAAATGCTCACCCGCGCATACGCGATGCATGAGCGAACCGTCCGAGAGATCGTTGTACCTCGGAGCAAGGTCATGCATGTTCTCAGCGAGGATTCTGTTGCGGAAGCACTTCGCAAGGTTGCCGATGCCGGTCACTCTCGTCTACCTGTTCTTGAAGATTCAGAGTAGTCAGGCTTCGTTCATGTTCTTGATCTCCTGTCGGCCCCCGATCAGACTGTGACCGCTGCAAGCCTGCGGCGCAAGGGGATAATTGTGCCTGAAAGCGCCACGATCACTGACGTCTTAGCGAGCCTTCAGGCAACTCGGCACCAGCTTGCCTTTGTGGCCGATGAGTATGGTGCCACGACCGGAATATTGACTGTTGAGGATGTAGTAGAAGAGATCGTTGGCGAGATCTACGATGAGTTTGACGAAAGTTACAGCGAAAGCGACCCACGGGCCGTCCAGCGCGAGCTCGATGGCAGCATGACCATCCCCGGCGCGTTTCCGCTTCACGAGCTGCCCACAGTTGGCATCCACGTACCTAAGTCTTCTCAGAGCACAGTGGCGGGACTCATTTCGCAACAGCTTCAACGGATCCCCGAAGAGGGCGACACGGTGACCATTTCGCAGGTCACATTTGTCGTACTTGAGGTTCTAGACAACCGCGTGATGCGGGTTCGCATTCTGCACGACTCCTAGCCCGAGTCACATTTACAATTTTTTAAATTCAGAACATCTGAGCCGGTGCCGATTCTATGGAAGGGAGTGGAAGCGACTTGCGCTTTCACGGGGCATTCTTGAGTTTGGATGGGGTATTTTCGTGCGCCGAGAGAGGTACACAATTCCACGACCTACCTACGCGGTCACCGTGAGCATCCTTGCGCTCGTAATTGGTGGGGGTGGAAGCGCCATAGCAGCTAAAAAAATCGGGCAGTATGACTCTCGCCACATTAAAGACAATGCTGTGGCCAACCAACACATTCAGAACTACCAATTGGGCACAGCCGACTTTTCATCGAAAGCTCAGCGGTTTTTTCGAACGAGTGAAGATCAACGCGGGCCCGAAGGCGAGCCTGGCAAAACTGGAGCGAAGGGCGAAAAAGGCGATCGACAGTACACGTACTCGTACCGAAACACTGGCCGCTTGAAAAACTTGACGGCGGATCCTCCTAACGCCGACCGATGCCCGGATACCGATGCCTATCAATGGGCAGGGGCTGATCCAAATCCCAGCGAAGATCCGTGTATGGAGTGGTACGCATTTCCTAGCGCCGTCGAGACCTCTAATGCTGACTTGGAGCAGCTGACCGGCGCCTCGCTTGACAATCAACCTCGCATTACGTTGCAGACGTC
>CAYTTD010000483.1:0-2037 GCA_964440595.1 uncultured Gaiellales bacterium | reverse complement strand
GACGAAATTACTGAATCGGCGCGGTTTTGATGAGCGATCGGCACACGCTGAGGATGGCTGCCTCATAGCCTTCGACATTGACCACTTCAAGAAATTCAACGACACCTATGGCCACTCAACCGGTGATCGGGTTCTGACACTCGTAGCTGATTGCATTCGTGCAGCCGCGCCGGAGGGCTCTTTGCCAACCAGGCTTGGTGGTGAGGAGCTTGCCCTGCTGCTTCCGGGAGCAGATCGAACCAGCTCACTTGCACTCGCTGAGCAGCTACGACACACAATTGAAAATTCGCTGCCTGGTCTCAAAGTTACAACATCAATCGGTGTTGCCCAGCTATCGACGTTTGATCTGCCTGCGGGAGAGGGGCCTTTGAAACGCACTCTGGAGCAGGCCGACAAGGCCCTCTATGCCGCGAAGGAAGCCGGCCGTAACCAGGTATGGGCCTGGAACCACGAGACTGAAAAACCAGAATGGATAAGTGGATCAGCAGATCTTTCAACAGACCAGGTTGCCTGAACCAGCGAGGCTTCCGCTTGCGCTCGCCGCTGCATTCTTCTCGATCGTCTGCACCAGCCAGCGCGCTATGGACGTCTGATTTTCAGCACCGCTGGCAAAAGATCCATTAGAAGGTGCCGAGGCAATCGAAACGGCAATGTCAGCCCCGCCGGCGTTGATTACGCCAAGCTGTCTTACAAGATACCCCCCTGACTTTCCAGGAGTGCTTCCAGGCCCCCAGCCACTCTTGAATCGCGCCTTTGAAGCCGCTGGCAGACTGCCAAGACCCCAAGATTGCGCCTTGCGGGATCCCTGCATGATACGAAGTACCTTCTTGCCCTGCTTTAAACAGTGAAGACCGGCAGCAAATCTTACCTGGTCGTCCAACCCCCAAAGGGTTTGACCGAACTCTGTGTACGGAGGAAGAATCCTCCTGTGCTCGATTGTCGTCTGACTGTCACCCGCCAAACGCACCTGATTGGTTGCAGCACGCCCAGCCTGTTTCGGCTTACCTAGCGAACCCCACAACCGCTTAGCGGCCTCGTTGTCAGAGTTCACAAGAGCAAGCTTGAGATCACTCGCACGGCCCGAGTAATTTTTCCCAACCTGAATGGCAGCCATTGCGATTGGAACTTTGCTGGTCGACCATGCGGTGCCAGCAGTGAATCCTCCGGCTGATACAACCTGCAGGGATCCATCAACTCCATCGACTACGGCAGCGGAAACACCGTGTTTTCCTCCGAGGCTCCTCTCCAGCTTACGAAATGAGGCGACATCCTCCTGGGAAATTGGCAGCGATGCGGATGCAGACGTTGACACGGTCGCGGAGGCGTCTTGACTCTGAGAATCAACACTTCCATCTGGAGGTACACCCTGGTCGGCTCTAGGGTCACCGGCCTCAGTTCTCTCGTCGCCCATGCTGGAACGACTGCTGTCATCCTCACCGGATGAGCCGGTTTTAGTCGTCTTCGGCGCGACCTCAATATCCTCTTCGCTCGCAACTGATATCTCTTCACGGCTTTGCTCAGGCGCAGATTTGTTGGACGCACAACCGGCAACAAATCCCAACGTAACAATAACGATGCACAACAGTGCCGAGGAACCAATTCGCTGAACAAAATTGTCAGAAGGCAACTGAGGCATCATTGCCACCTGTGCATGTAATACCAGATCCAGCAGGCGTACAGTACATAGTGTAGTTCCTGCCGGTTACCGGGCTATACACAACCACTGAGGTTGTAGTACCGGGAGTCTGATAGTAGGCATCACGAACGTTTATTGCAAAAGAGCACGACGTGTTTGGTCCGGCATAGACGCCACCTCCGCACGAGCGACCATTGGCGTAGGGGTTTGATGAATAACCACCGCTCGCTGGCCTGCCGCTAGTGTTGTTCTGGCTCTGATTGGATGTTTGCGCCGAATCAGTATTCCGACCACTAGACTGGCGGTCAGAACTCCGCGAACCATCACCTTGATTCCTGAGTGTCCTCGCTGCTCTAGGCGCCCAGGCGACCAGCTTCTGTGAACCTTCAACGCTTGTAACC
>CAYTTD010000482.1:0-2040 GCA_964440595.1 uncultured Gaiellales bacterium | reverse complement strand
AGTTGACTCCGTTGCCTTAAGTTCGGAGCCAACTGCGTGACGGAGGCGGATACCAAGTCGGGGGGAGGGTTTCGCCCTGATGACCTTGAGCAACTCAAAGAACTTGCAGAGTTGTTCATTCAAGCCAAGGGTCTGATCCTCTATTCCGAAGAAGTTGATCCCGACTCTCGTTCCAATCTGCAAGTCATCAAAGAATTGCGTGATTCTCATGATCACGTAATGCGTGTGGTTGCACTAAGGCTATCCCAGGTTCAACCTGACCAGGTTCAACCTGAGAACAACACGGTTTCTCCCGATGAATATTGCAGGAAAAACCTCGAAAAAGCAGTTGGTCATGTATATCGAGCCGCCTTTGACGCATTGGACGGAACGATCGTTTCATTGCGTCAGAAAGTGACCGAAATTCTCAAGGCCTATCCAACAGATGTTATTCGTGAGGTAATCCCTGAGTACTGGGAGATAAAGATCACGCTTGAGAATCTAACTCAGACAATTGCGACGCATCGCCAGAAAAAAGATGTAGGCGCGGATGTCTCGCGATCTCTTGATGACTACGTGAGCGACGTCGAATGTATTAAAATATTCTACACTAAACTTCTGCGTGCCGGGCCAGCGTTAGACGAGTGCAAGGGCAAAAAGCATTTCGAAGAAACGAGCGAGCGTAGCAAGCACCGTAAGGATCACATCTTCTCAGGTGTTGTGTATTCAGTCCTTGTTGCAGTTAGCGGCATAATAGGCGCTGCGATAGCCGGGTATTTTGATCTTGACTTCGGCAAGAGGCAAAATGCTACGCCTGCCCCCCAGGAAGTCATTGCCCCCCCATCCGGCGCCGCATTGAGTGCGCCAATTCCCGCCTCCACAATTTCGCCCAAGCCTGCCGGCAAGTAGTATTTGTCGGGATATGCTCAAGCTAGTCTTGACTACCCCACCCTAGGGAACCCCTGATTAACGCAGGTTTGTCACCGACCGGATGACCGGAAGCGGTGCGCAGCAGTGCCATAGGTTTCTGCGTATGACCTATGAATGCAATATCATCGATTTGACGTGAGTTTTCACCTTTGCCGGCCCGTTTTCAGGGCCTTCTTCCTTTCTCAAGACGCAACTTGGCCGTTGAGCGCCAAAAAAGGCGCCGCTTGGCGATCATCAGGTTGGCCAGGCCGAACAGGGTATGGAACTGCGTTGTGTTCTTGGCTAAGCCTTTGTAACGCACCTTCCTGAAGTGGAACAGGTTCTTGACGATGTGGAAAGGATGCGTCACTTGCCACCAGATGTTCGCTTTCGCCGATTCCAGCTTGCGCAGCAGCTGACCCAGCACGCAGCGAGGGAGCCGAACTGACCAGGCTGATCAACAAGTATGCTGACTTCGACAATAGCAAACAGGTCGGTCAATGACTCGACTACGAGTCAGGAATCGTCGGGCAGTCATTCAGGGATGTCTTGTAGGTGGTCAAGCTTCGGAATGGTGTAAGTGAAGTGATTCACTGAACTGGCAGAAGGCTCAATCGTCAAAGTTGTTCCCATCGTTCATCCAGTCAGGCTCAACTTCTCCGACTGACAGAAAACAGCTCTGCGGAAGAACCTCAACGTTGACGATCTCTGGACGGTTGGGCAATTCACCTGAAAAAGTCACCAAGACTTCAACGGTCATTTCCTCGTTCACGGTCGCCGAGCCTGTTCCCATTGGCATGTACTCCTTATCAATGCCATCCCATTTTTCAAACGAGAAATGCACTGTCACATCGGCACTGACTGCGACCCGGAGGCGTGCGACAAGTTGCCCAGGTTCATATTCAACAGGCTCGATTGCGCTGTCCTCATCGAGTCCTTCCAGGCCGTCTACGGTGAAGACAGACTCAGTGCCCTCCGTATCGAACCGAAACTGCGAGTCGGCCTCAACATCGAAATCGATCTTCCATTCCTGCTCGTTGATCGCAGTCTCTATCGAGGTGAGCAATCCAAGAGAATCCTCCCCGCGTGCCTGGGCCGCAATCTGTCGACAGCAGTAGTTCGCTGCCGCCTCTTGGAAGCAGCCAAGCGCAG
>CAYTTD010000481.1:0-2049 GCA_964440595.1 uncultured Gaiellales bacterium | reverse complement strand
ATGATCAGCTTGGCGAGCTCTACAACCTCTGGACGATCAAGGTAACCGACGACCTCGATTTTTACCTGAAAGTTGCGCGGCTTGCTGCCAACAACACTCAAGCGCTGGTTCATCAACCCGCTGGCACCACAGATGTATCCGCGATTCTTGAACTGGGTGCGGGAAGCGGACGAATTTCCTTACCAATCGCTCGCGATGGCCACCGAGTAATCGCGGTTGACAACTCGGCACAGCTACTGAAAACACTGGGAAAGAAAGCTGCTGACGATGAGTTAACTTCAACGCTCATCGAGATTGTTCATGGTGACATGCTCGAAGTCGCTCAAAGACTAGCACCGGAATCGTTTGAAGCCGTAATCGCACCATTTCGAAGCTTTATGCATGTAGCTACAGACGATCTGGTGTCGTTGCTTGCCGCGACTTATCGAGCGTTGAAACCTGGTGGAATCCTGTCTTTTGATCTTGCGCACATGCCCGAGCCAATCATGCTTGAGGGAGATACCGGATGGATTTTTCGTGCCAACCGCACGCTGGACGATGTGCGCTGGCGCTTTGATGAACGCATCATCGTTGATGACCACTTGGCATCCGCAGACCAACCATTCAGGCTGCTCATTCGCTGCTCTCCAGATGGATCAGCAGAGAAATCATTCGTTACAGAGATGCTGCTGCACGACCATCCGCCACTGACTCTAGCCACGGAACTTGCAGGGATCGGATTCGAACAGATCACACTGAACTCATGGTTCAATGAGGCGCCCTTCGTTGAAGGCGAATCAACGGATTCGGTTTTTGTGGCGAGAAAACCGAGCACAAATTAATTGCGCCCCAGCCCTACTTTTAGTTCATATACGCATAAAACTCAGGTTGGGAGGCAAACACGGCACACATTCAGGCACACCTCGGGCACACCCGGCCACACCCGCGGCCAAAACCTGCCACGAAAACGAGAACTGAACAACAGCGGCCGTCGATTGCCCGAAGCACTGGCGTCAGTACCTGAGAACCGCACTTCACAGGGTACAGGCAACAACGTTCAAATCAACGTTCCAATTCATGGAGGTCAAATCGATGGCAATCCGCATTCGCGTATATCCAAACTACGGCGGCTACGGCGGCTACGGCGGCTTCAACCGGTATGGAGGATACGGCAACGGCATCCTGCGCACCAAACTAACCGCAAACAATCGCATCAGTAATCTCAGATTGCAGAGTGAGCGCCAACAAAATGCTCTTAGACTCAATTATGAGCGGGCACTGTGGTCTGAAAAACTAAAACTGGTTCAGTTGCAGACCCAACTCCAATACTCAAACGGCGGAACCGTGTTCCCCCGATTCGGAGGATACGGGCTAGGCAATGCCTTCCTGGGTTCATCCATGATGCCATTCGGAATGACGAATCCGGCATTCATGGGCGGAATGTTCCTCTAACAGAAGAGTTCAAAAAGAAGAATTCTGTTGCCAGCGAACAAACGGCGTGCAGGCAAGCGATGCCTGATCGCCACCCCTCCCTCCACGATGCAGTAACGGTGGTGTCATGAGCAATCATGGCACCACCTCCCTGCCCGAGGTTAGAGGGTCATCTTTATCAGGGTTCGTGCCTGGCTTTGACTGTTGCGACCCAGGCGCAATATTTTCCTCAAGCTCCTCAGGAGTTTTGTTGCCGGCTCGTCCGATCAACGCAACCACATACATGTTGCCGTTGAACCACCCACCGTCAACTACACCAATGCCAACCTCGGTCATGTGCCTGTCGAGAATCGCCCCCCGAGCCCGCTTGTTTCGTACGAGGCCATCAAAGGCATTGCCAACGTCCTGCGACCAGGCGACGGCCGCGTCGTAATCAGAGTAGCGGTTTGCTGAAGTACCAAGCGCGCTCTGCATGCGCTCATCGAGACTGGCGCCTTCCTTAACATCTATTCCCAGGTAACCAGCCTCAAGCATTCTGGTGGCATGAGAAGAACTAACATCTGCAATATCGATGTTCCATACCAGATGATGAATACCTCTCGATGCCCGGTACTCGTTGATGTTCTCAAATAGTACTCG
>CAYTTD010000480.1:0-2050 GCA_964440595.1 uncultured Gaiellales bacterium | reverse complement strand
TTGTTGGTACGCACGCCAGCATGGATGAGGCCAAGCGTGCCGCCCGCCAAGCCAACTCTGAACAGATGGTGGTTCAGTTCAATGACGGTGTAGCTCGCTACTCAATCGAAGGTGGATCCCCAAGGAGGTTGGAGCCAGCCAGCCTCTTCGGCCCCGATGATGCGATGCGAAGCGTTGTTGAGCGCAAGCAGTACGCTGCAGCCGGCACCCGCTGGCACTTTGACGGGCGTTCGGTGCCGTTTGAGCCACACGAGCCGATCGGGTTTGGTGTTGACGACTACGGTAGCTTTGTTGAGCATGTTGGGGGCGGTTACTCACCTGAGGCAGCTCGCGATCACATCGTCCACATGGCAACGAGGCGCACAAACTATGGCGCTGTGAATGGTGGAGATGAGACGCACATCTATCGCATGGCAAATAGTGGCGGAAGTAGCTGGGACGAGGAGCTAGGCCGCGTCGAAGGCGCAGCAAAGGTGAAGTGGGATCGACGTGTTGAATACGAGGAGCGGAATATTCCCCCGTATCCACACGAACACTGGCAGCAGGCGTACGTAGATGAGGTGACTTCAGAGCGTGAATGGGTGCGTCTAAAGACCCCTACCGGGTTCCAGACTAGGCGCGACACGGGTTGGGATGAGGTTGAGCGAAGCCGCAGCTGGTCGCGCACCAACGATCTGCAAAGCCGCTTGCGAAACACCTATGAGCAGTGGAAGCGTAGCCAGGGCAAGTAATTGCCATAGCGACTGCCGGGCTCATTCAAAAACTGCCTTTTTGGCATCTTGGCGCAGAAATGCGATTCCCTCGTTATCGATGACGGCCATGACTCGTTCGTGAGTATGGCGATCGAAGTCATAATCCCGTGTCCAACGTTTGAATGGTTCGGTATCGCTTGGGTTCACGCTTCTTGCTAGCGCGTAGCGATTGGGTGCGCTGGGGTGGTTTACTTTTACAATTAGCAGGGCCGCGTGTGATGGGTCTAGCTGCCTTGCCTCGTCCGCAATCGTGCTTGCTGCAGCGGTAAGGTCAGTCTCATCGAGCATGCGCAGCGCTGCGTCTGGTGAATATCGTGCAAATGTGCGCTTTGCGCCTCCAAACGGTGCAACCTGATCAAAGAGTGCTGAATACACGGCGTCAGCGTTCAGTGGCGTGTCTTCTCTTGGGATGAATTCCGAGAGCTGAGAGCTTGCTGTGTCGCCAGGATTTTTTGTTAGCCAAATACCGCCGCGAATATGGTCGACGATGGCTCGCGAGTCTCGGTGAATTTGCAATCTTTCACCGGTTTGCAGCTTGATGTTTGCGCCGTCGAGCGCGGCCAAGTGGGGCGTGCCAGCATTATCTTGCAGGATTGCCGTGAGGCTGTGACTGCCTTCAGGTTTTAGCAGCAGGGCACTTTGAATGGCATCCTCCACACCTGCGCCTTCCATCATTCTTGTAAAGCCCGCGTAGTTTGGTTGAAACTGAATATGCTCTTGCGCCCCTGTGGCCGAGTCGTGAATCATCGGCTCAAGCTCCCAATCCTGGGCGGTGCCTCTGCCAGCAAAATCGTCGACCGTCTGAAGCTCTAGATGGTTCAATTTTTGGTTGCGCACCGCGACTCGCTGGTTTGCAAGCGAGTCTCGCAATCCATCAATCTCGTGCCGCGCTGAATTTGTCTTGCCTTCGGCCTTGGCCAGTAGCTCAACGATTGATTTGTGTTTCAAGGCAATACCTGAATTCAGCAGATCATCCGGCGTGAGCGGCGTGTTGTATCCCTCGGGCCATGCGTGGCCGCGGGTCAAGCCCCCACTTTTCTGACCGCCTGTAGGGTGTATCGCCCAGATGCTTGGGATGTTGCCGGTAAAAGAAACTGGAGCTGTTTCAGCGACCTTCCCCTTGCCAAACTTCTTTGGCCTTTGAATGGTACGCGGGCTCGAGTCCAGGGGTGCCGAAAGCAGGTGAGATCTGTGCGTCGAGTCTGTATAGCTCACTAGGGTTACGCCGGGGGTTGTTGCAAGATACGCAGACGCTGCTTCTCTGGCGCTCGTCTCATCGCTGAATCCATTTGGTGGAC
>CAYTTD010000479.1:0-2057 GCA_964440595.1 uncultured Gaiellales bacterium | reverse complement strand
GGCCGCAAATGACGTATTTGCCGCTGAACGAGATACCTCGTGTATCAACTTGCCCTGGTCTGGCGCAACACGAAAGAGTGGAGAGATGGAGCCATATAGCTCGCTTGAAGCTCCATTCAGAGACTCAAGCAACACCTTTGCACCGACAACGTCTGACTGTCCGGTTGCAAACAGATCTGCAGCGCCAGCAAGGTGCTCAGCCGCACGCCGGAGCGATGCAGCCGTTGCAATTGTCGTGTTAAGTTCCAATCTCCCAAATCCCCCCGGATTTACCCAGTGCGCCTACTCAGCAGCCAGCAAAGCCTCGGTGTCTGCAAGAATGTCATCAGCTTTCGAGAGCTTCGTGCCACCACCGTGCTGAATCTGCACGGCGCCTTCGACAGCGTCGTCAATTGCACCTTCTGCACCGGGGAACAATGCCTCGAGCTGAGCATCCAATGCTTCAGGTGTATTAAGTGCTCGCCTGATCTGCGCTTCGACAGGATCGCCTGTAAGAACGTTAGTCAGCACGCCCTCTTTCGTCATCTGATCAATGGCTGCAGACTCGCCCTTCATGGCGCTAATTTCGCCATCAATACGCTCCATAGCATGCTTGAGATCGGCGCCGGCACCGCCAACACCTGTGGCGATTCTCGTTGCGTCAAGGATTGCTCTTTCCGAATCGTACTCAGCAGCTTTGCCATCAATCTCAATAGACAACATTGCGAGGTTATTCTCATACTCGCGCGTAGTGTCGTTCAGCGTCTTCTGCCTCTCCTGAAGCGCTTGAAGACGAACCGCCTGCTTGTCACGCACGGTCTCCATGCTGTTGTACTTTGCAAGCGCAAGACGAGCAGTCTCCTGATCCCCAGAAGTTTTTGCCATCTCAGCCTGCTTCATCTTCTCGGCCATCTGTGCGTTCAGCTCAGAGATCCTCATCTCAGCCTGCTTGACGTGCGTATTGACCTTGATGCTGGCTTCCTTGAGCTCCTGCACCTTGCTACTGATCGTGTCGTATGCCGCCTGAAGCTCAACCTTTGGATTGATCAGCTTGTCAATGCCTCTGTCAACATGAAATCCGAGAGCCTTCAACAGTCGTCGCCAGCGACTTGGTTTTGGTGAAGTGGTACCCGCGGCCAATGCTAGATCCTCGAACCTGGCGGCCGTACCAATGAGACGCGAGGCGTCGTCACTAATCCCGGCTGCGAACTGGGCTCCATGACCAATAGAAGTCTCGAAGGCTGCAGCGCGCGATGCGAATGCACCAAGGTTTTGTACGTTCATGTCCAGATTCCCCTTTTTGTATCTCCCAGAACCAGCTTGCGCGGTGCAAAACAGGTCGATTTCCCCGGAACCAAATTTGATTCGCACCGAGATATCGATCCGTCGTAAGGATTTGTTTCACTTGAAACGACGATTGAAGTCGGCGCAAAAACGGCATTCAGGGTGGAAAGATTCCCGCGCACGCGAGGGGCGATTTTGTCTGCGAAATTTGAAACAACGGTCTGGAGATATTCGATGCATAGATTGGAGAAAGTGACCGAGGCACATGCGCTTTGGCTAGGACTACGGGGAGAAACCAGGATGGGGATATCGATCAGAAACCTGACTTCGTTGATTGGAAAATCAGGTGGCGCAAAAACTGCGGCTGCAGAAGCTGTCGCTCACGCACCTCAAGTGCAGGCACCAAACGCAACCGTCATGGCTGTGATGGATCGAACCGGTGATGCACTGGGAACAGTCAGCCGAGGCATCGGAAATGCAGGGCGCAATGCCGTCGACGCGGCAAAAGATGCCGCGGCAGCTACTGGACGCGCAATTGACAATGGCGCCGAACGAACCGTCGCTGCAATAGAGGGCTCAGTTGATCCGGTGTACGTAGCAAAGGCCGAGGCCGCGAACCGCCTGCATGGAAAGAAGATGAACCTGGTGGCACTCGGTGGCGAGATTTCGATGCGCGAGTCAGAGCGAACAAAACAATTTGAAGAGCTTCTGAAGCTTCAGGACCAGCAAGGTTTGATGGGCCACATTGGCGATCCGCAACTTCAGCGCAATATCAACACAAGAATGCAGAGAGT
>CAYTTD010000478.1:0-2065 GCA_964440595.1 uncultured Gaiellales bacterium | reverse complement strand
TCGGCTACCTCGATGATCTCGGCGTTGATGCTGTGTGGATGCTTCCGATCAACAAGTCACCGATGCGCGATGGCGGATATGACGTTGCAGACTTTCTGGCGATACAGGATGAGTTTGGCACGCTCGACGACTTTCGCAATTTCGTAGCCCAGGCTCACGAACGAGACATCAAGGTGATAATTGAGTTTCCACTCAACCACACATCAATCGACCATGATTGGTTTCAGCGTGCGCGCCGGGCACCAAAAGGATCTCCGGAGCGCAACTACTACGTCTGGAGCGATTCTCCGGATCGATTCGCAGACGCCCCGGTCAACATGCCAGATTTCGAGAGCTCCAACTGGGCGTGGGATGACGTAGCGGGCCAGTACTACTGGCACCGGTGGAAGAGCCACCAGCCGGATTTGAATTGGGACAGCCCAGACGTCATGCGTGAGATGAAGAGGACAATCGACTTCTGGATGGACATGGGTGTTGATGGAATGCGCATTGACGCAGCTCCGTATCTTGTGGAGCGCGAGGGAACGATATGCGAGAGCTTGCCCGAAACGCATGCAATCCTCCGAGAGCTTCGCGCACACATTGACTCAAAATACGATGGACGAATGCTACTTGCCGAGGCCAATCAACATCCCACTGAGCTGAAGCGGTACTTTGGTAGCGGAACAGGTGATGAGATGCACATGGCATTCAACTTCCCTGTAATGCCGCGGGTATACGAGGCACTGAAGCGCGGCGATTCAACGGCGCTGGTACAGGCAGTTGAGGCAACCGAAGGCATCCCGCGCGACGCGGCCTGGGCAACATTTCTGCGCAACCACGATGAGCTGTCTCTAGGCATGGTGGATGATGTAACGACGGAGTTCATGCTGCGCGAGTATGCACCTAACATGGATGACCGGATTCTTGGCGGCATTCGCAAGAGACTCGCGACCCTGATGGATAATGATCCCAAGAAAATCAGGCTGATCAACGCCATGCACTTTTCCCTACCGGGCACACCTGTTGTCTACTACGGCGATGAGATCGGCATGGCCGAGAGAGCTGGCTTGTTCGATCGCGATGCTGTTCGCACACCAATGCAGTGGACGCCTGAACCCGTAAGCGCAGGTTTCTCAACAGCGCCCCCCGATAAGTTCCCGTTCCCCATAACCGACAATCCAACGTTTGCACCTCCCCGAGTCAACGTCGAGTCACAGATGAACGACCCAGATTCGTTGTTCAACTGGATGAAGGCAATAATCAGCAACCGAAAAGCTCACCCCGCCCTTCAGACCGGCGCATTTAGGAACATCGATACGGGCGATAGCTCGGTGTTGGCGTTCACTCGCACGTCACCAGATGAACAGGTTATGGCAGCATTCAACCTGACGGGTGAACGCAAGACGATCGCGCTGAATGCGCAGGAATCACTGCGATCTTTCAGGCTCTCAAAAATAGATGGCACCGGAGAGATATCGCCAGAACTAGAGGTTACTCTCGAGCCATGGGAATTTGGCAGGTGGCAGGTTAACTAACGGCTACCCGGTGACAAAGCCACCGTCGACAGCAACCGCCTGGCCCGTGACGAATGATGCGTCGTCACTGCAGATCCATGCAACGAAACGAGCAATCTCCTCTGGCTCACCCAACCGACCAACGGGCTCCATCTGAGTGAGGCCAGCCTCCATCTCAGGCACCGCATCAATCACGCGTTGAACCATTGGAGTAAGAATGACACCCGGGCAAACTGCGTTTACGCGAATCCCCCGCTTCGCGTAGTCAAGCGCGGCTGTCTTTGTCAGACCAACTACGCCGTGCTTGGAGGCAACATACGCGGGCGAACTCGCAAATCCAACAAGCCCCGCCACAGATGCGTTGTTCACAATTACCCCCCCACCGCGCTCGAGCATTACCGGGATCTCATGGCGCATGCAATACCACACGCCAGAAAGGTTTGTCTCGATTGTCTTGTGCCAATTGTCAGGAGCACAAAGCGCCGTTTCACCCATAACACCTTCTGTGCCGGCATTATTGAATGCAAGACCGAACGCGCCAAATCGATCAACGCCCTCGGCCAAAAACT
>CAYTTD010000477.1:0-2072 GCA_964440595.1 uncultured Gaiellales bacterium | reverse complement strand
GATGGGCGTGTTGACCCTGGCTCACTCCAATCAATACGCCAAGAAGGGTTGCGAGAAATACCCGTGGCTTAGGGCCGATAACACGATTGCGTTCTATGTTGATTTGGGCCCTAAAGCGCTACCGATGGGCTCAATCCCTCTTGAACAGGAACGCCCCATAAAGGACTCGCCTATCGACAAAACTCCCTCGCAGGAGGCTAGCAACACAACCTTGAGTGATCCGGATTGGGCCGATTGGAATGAGTTTGTTCCACCCTCCGACGATGCACCCGTCGTCCAGGCCCCTTCCAAGGAGCCCGTCCCTATCCTGCTCGTTACGCCCGAGCCGAAGAAGAAAAAAGTGCGGCGGCCCACTACTGTGAAAGGTTTGCCGAAGCTCTCTCGAAAGGCGAGAAAGCATGCAGATCACCCCTTGAACAAGGCCTACATAACCCCCAATGAGACTCAGGAGTTGTCCGACCAGGATCGGGCCACGTTGAACTCCATGGAGCAATGGCGGGATCGTTTGGCTTTGGATGGCTTCGAATCGTTGAACACGCCCGTGAGCGCGTCCTTCCTGCATAAGTGTCGAGTCTCGTGTGATCATATCCCCCGTCGAAGCTGGGCACTGTTCCGAGCCAGGGATGTGATGCGCGGCGTGATCGAGTCCTTCAAAGCAGAGCAAGCCGCATGAGTGAAGTCCACGCACAAGCCAGAACCACGCCGCGAACCCGCGCTGAGATCAAGGAGTCGAAGGCCACCTTGGTGGAACTGGCTGAACGTTACAACATCAGCAAAGCGACAGCGCGCAAGTGGAAGAACCGAGAGAGCCCTGAAGACCTCTCGCATCGACCTCACAAGCTCAACACGACATTGACGCCGGCCCAGGAAGCCATCGCGGTGGAGTTGCGTTGCATGGCGCTGCTGCCGTTGGATGACCTGGTTGCAGTGGTTCGAGAGTTCATCAACCCAGATGTCTCGCGCGCTGGGCTGGACCGCTGCCTGCGCCGACATGGCGTTGGCAATCTGCGTGAGCTGCAAGCCAAGGCGCTGGCCGATGCAGGAGAGACCAAACCCGCGCTCAAGACCTTCAAGGACTACGAGCCAGGCTTCCTGCACATGGACATCAAGTACCTTCCGCAGATGCCCGATGAAAGCCACAGGCGCTATCTGTTCGTGGCCATTGACCGTGCCACGCGCTGGGTGTTCATGCACATCTATGCAGATCAAAGCGAAGACAGCAGCGTGGATTTCCTCAACCGTCTGGAGCAGGCGGCGCCGATGAAGATCGTCAAGCTGCTCACAGACAACGGCAGCCAGTTCACTGACCGATTCACCAGCAAGAAGCGCGAGCCTTCTGGGCAGCACAAGTTCGATGTGCGCTGCAGGGCCCTGAACATTGAACATCGCTTGTGCCCGCCTCGTCACCCGCAGACCAATGGCATGGTCGAGCGTTTCAACGCCAGAATCAGCGAGGTGGTCAATCAAACTCGCTTCGCGTCAGCTGCAGACCTTGAGGCCACGCTCAATCAATACGTCAAGACCTACAACCACCTGATCCCGCAACGCGCCCTCAAACACATCTCACCTGTTCAAGCCCTGAAAGACTGGTACGCCAAAAAACCTGAACTGTTCAAGAAGCGCGTTTATAACCAGCCGGGACTTGACACCTAGGCACACGGAGCTTCTCTATAGGTGAGAACAACACCTGTTTCCGCACGATCTGCGATGGACGACTCATCAATGTGGAAATGAGCTCCTTCATTGGCCTTCTCTGCCAAACGGAGGATCTGCAACGCGAGATGGATCATTCCCTCTCTGTTTGCTGCAAGCACCGTTTCATGAGGGTTATCTAAAACTTCAAGGAACAGCGTGGAGGCCTCGCCAGACTTAGGCGACACCTCTAACATTTCAAGTTCGCCGATGAGTTCGCGGAGGTTCTTCATGTGGCCTGACGAGTAGATAAGGCGTGTGTTTGCGAAGGGCCTAACACCCAGGTAAGGGGCACCGGAGCACCGTAGGTGCGGAGGGCACCAACAAAGGCCATGAAAATGCCGAAGGCATGGCCTTTGTTGGGGTCCCCTTGACCGCAC
>CAYTTD010000476.1:0-2076 GCA_964440595.1 uncultured Gaiellales bacterium | reverse complement strand
TGCTGCACTTGAGATGGCAGACCACGGAATTGCTTTCTCAAGTGGTATGGCAGCGGCTTCGACAGTCTTGCAGACTCTGAAGACAGGGGACCACGTAATCTGCGTGGACGACGTCTATGGCGGCACCTACCGGCTCTTCAACCAGGTGCTGACGCGACATGCTGGAGTTGAATTCTCGTTTATATCGATGCGTGATCTCAAGGAACTGGATGACACCTTCAGACCCGAGACCAGACTGGTATGGATGGAAACACCAACCAATCCAATGCTCAACGTCATAGACATCGCAGCAGTGGCTGATCTCGTTCACTCGCACGGAGCTCTGCTTTGCGTTGACAACACGTTTGCCACACCGGTAATCCAGAGGCCGATCGAGCTTGGTGCTGATGTCGTAGCTCATTCTGTAACGAAGTATCTGGGGGGTCATTCTGATGTTGTTGGCGGCGCGCTCGTAACTTCAAACGATGAGCTGGCAACTGAATTGAGGTTTCTTCAGAACGCGGTGGGAGCTGTGCCCGGGCCAATGGATTGCTGGTTGGTATCCCGTGGTATCAAGACCCTTGCCCTGCGGATCGAGCGACACTCGCAGAATGCCGCAAGTCTGGTTGCGATGCTGAAGGATCGCAACGATGTTGAGCAGGTAATCTGGCCAGGGGACAACGATCATCCGCAAGCCGATGTCGTGAATCGTCAGATGTCGGCCGGTGGCGGAATGTTCAGCTTCCGTGTTACCGGGGGAGTTGAACGGGCAAAGGAGCTGGTAAGCCAGACGAGGTATTTTTCACTTGCCGAAAGTCTTGGTGGAGTGGAAAGCCTGATTGAGATTCCAGGGGCAATGACGCATCAGACGCTAGAGGGTTCGGCACTTGAAGTACCTGCGGATCTAATCCGCGTGTCTGCCGGAATTGAATCATCTGATGATCTTGTGAGTGATCTTGAACAGGCGCTCGAAAAGAGTCGGGTGCCATCGTCTGTGCGGTAACCATTGTATTTTTTTGACTGGTCGAGCACCAACTCGTGATTGGTAAACCATTCAAGCAAATCCGCCATCAGATGATGGAATCGCCCCAGACAATTGTGGTGTTCCCGATCCCACGCCGTCAGTAGAACGTCACTACCTGAACGCTGCAACATGTCAAATGACTCACTAATTGGAATGGTTTTGTCGCGTTCACCGTGGA
The DNA here is from genome assembly GCA_964440595.1 of uncultured Gaiellales bacterium. Lineage (GTDB taxonomy): Bacteria > Actinomycetota > Thermoleophilia > Gaiellales > SKUG01 > CAYTTD01. The sequence goes on along the minus strand of CAYTTD010000476.1, from coordinate 895 downwards.
ACAATCGTGCTGGCTTGTCATAGATCGGTAATCTGTCATTTAGTGTCAAAGATGAGCAGAATTCTATTGCCGATTGTGCATCCGGCATATTGGTCATGTGCCTCATGGCCGTCAGGTTCATCGCGGGAAGGTTATGCATAAAGCGTTCTGGACAAACCGGTGGAGCTACGGCAGAGACGGTGACTGCACTTGATTCAAATGCCGAATGTAGAGCCAGGACGCCTCCGAGGCTCATGCCGAATATGTGCATCTGATCTGATGCAATTCTATCGTCGCCAGAAAGGTGATCCAGTACGTGCCTTCCATAGTCCTCCGTGCCTGCGGTTATGAATCCGGTTGATTCGCCATATGCCGGGTTGTCAGTGCGAGCCACAGCAAAGCCGCGGTTGAGCAGGGGCATCGCAAAGGGGTGCATTTCCTCCTTGGTGCCTGTGACACCTGGCATCAACAGAACGAGTGGAAGTTTCCTGTCATGTTTTTTTGAGTTGAAGTGGATCGGCAGCTGCAGGTAGCCATGGATGATATTGCCCTGTGGAATCTCAATCGCGAAGCGCTCAATAGGAGGTTGATCAATCTGTGGATACGCCTCTACAACCATTCGATAAAGCCGGTCCTTTAATGGGCTGGCGGTAAGAAGAAGGCGCTGGGCAATGTACCAGCACCAAACGGCAGACTCGATGTCGCCACGAGACTCACAGTAATCGCCCTGTGCCTCCCATGCATATGGCCAATCGGCAAGGCTTCGCATTCCTGCAAGCGCTCCCGCCAAATGAAAATCACTCACTCCGATGGCTCGCAACTGGTTGCGCATATGGTCGGGGATTACGGCTGGAGTAAGCAGGCCGGTTCTGGCGAGGCCTCGAAACAGGCTACCAACGGCACGTTCCGAGAATCT
>CAYTTD010000475.1:0-2079 GCA_964440595.1 uncultured Gaiellales bacterium | reverse complement strand
GTATATGTTCCGTGCGAGGTGTGCGGAGGAAAGCGCTACAACAGCGAGACCCTCGAAGTGCGGTACAACGGCAAGACCATCGCCGACATTCTTGCGATGAGCGTAGAGGACGCCTTGGTCCTCTTTGAAAAAATTCCTAAGATTCATCGCAGGTTGCAGACGTTGATGGATGTTGGTCTGGGGTATGTGAGGCTCGGCCAGCCGGCAACGACGCTCTCTGGTGGTGAAGCTCAGCGCGTGAAGCTCGCGACGGAGCTCGCGAAGTTGCAGACCGGAAGAACGCTATACATCCTCGATGAGCCAACCACCGGTCTCCACTTCGCCGATATTGAGCGACTTATGCAAGTGATGCTTCGATTGCGCAGCCAGGGCAATACCATTGTCGTAATTGAACACAACCTAGACGTGATCAAGTGTGCAGACTGGATTGTTGATCTCGGGCCTGAAGGCGGTTCGGGCGGAGGTAGCCTGGTGGCAGAGGGCACTCCAGAGGTGGTAGCCAAGGTAAAAGCTTCACACACTGGCAGGTACCTCGCAGAAATCATGAAAATTGCAGGTAAAAGGCGACAAGTCGTAGGTGCTTAATTGCTCCCAAGGCGACTTTTGATCGAATACGAGATAAAACTCGACCTAGGACGAGGATAATTGCCAATCCGGTTCCACGGCAAGCTTCCACGACAAGGCACACAATTGATAAGCAAGCGACCGAAAACGAAGTACATGTTGCAACCACCGATTGAAACCGCCGAACGAAACTTCGCCCGCTAGCGCAAAATTAACGCAATCGAAAGATTTGTTGCGAATCAGGCCGGGTTTTCGGTAGTTGGTGTCGGACCTGCACAAAGTGCTGGATTTTCGGCAGTTGGTATTGGATCTGGACAACTCGCTGGATTCCTAATGAATCTGGGCAAAAATGCCGATAGATAATACGTGCGCGCGCGTGGCGAGATTCAGTTTTGCCACCATGGGGGGCAGCGCACGGCTCCCGCATGGGCAGGCATCGCCTTTATTCAGAGGAGGCTTCCCTCTGCGCTAGCCGCACTGGCTCTGCTGATCTTCTGCAGCGCCGGCATAGCATCAACTACCACCACAAAGCAGTCGGATACTGTGGTAAGCGTTGACGTTTTGACCGCTACGGCAATCTCAGCGGGCGGGTGCCCCTCGGGTGTTGCAAACCAGACCGCGTTCGGCACGCTGACCGTCAGCTCACAGAACGTAACCACTAGCGACTGTACCGTCACGTTTGGTTCAAGTAACGAGACGGCATTGTTGAAGGCCTTGCAAGCTGATCGGGCAGGTACGGCAATGAGGCAACAGGGGGCAAACTTTACGACAACAATGGCTAAGCTGGGCAGCTTTAAAGGTATGACAAAGCTTTCATCGACCGCAGCCCTGGCAGTTGGTGAAGGAGGCGCTGTCTATTCCTCCACTGACTCAGGAGATACCTGGAGCCAGGTTAGCACCACCGGCATAAGCGGTGACATAAATGGAGTCTGGGCAGCAAGCGCAACGGTAGTTTTTGCCGTAGCCGGGAACAACATCTACAAGTCTACTGACGGCGGCACCAACTGGACATCGCAGCACGATGCTGGTGCCACAATGTACGCCGTGCATGGAATCGATACGAACACCGTCTGGGCGGTGGGTAACGGCGGCACGATTCGATCTACGACTAACGGTGGAACAAACTGGAACACTCAGACGAGCCCCCAAACCAACGGATTGAAGGCGGTTTTCGCAGTCGACGCATCCAACGTTTACGCCGCAGGCGGTGCAGAACACATCATCAAGACCACTAATGGAGGCACGAACTGGAATGATTCCCAAACTCCCGTCGGTGGTGATGCGTGCAACGCCATCCATGCTTTTGACTCGTCAACGGTGCTCGTAGCATGTGAAAACGGAAAGGTATTTCGAACAACCAACGGTGGAACCAACTGGTCTGACGTAATGACTTCCGGCACGTCGGCCTTTCACTCGCTTTCATTCAGCGATGCAAACAACGGCATTGTTGTTGGTCGGCAGGGAGCTCCAAAGATCTGGAAAACCACTGACGCTGGTGCCAACTGGACGCAGGTC
>CAYTTD010000474.1:0-2083 GCA_964440595.1 uncultured Gaiellales bacterium | reverse complement strand
CACTGGAGTCGGTCTGCATCGCATTGTGAAGGCGCTTGTTTTTCGCCTTGAACACTTGTGCGTTGTCGATGGTTCCTGAACGACGGCTAACTATGCCGTCCAGGGGTGCGCCCACTATGCTGGTGACCCGCTTCGCCAACTCTGGCTCAAGGCCTCTGGCAACTGAAGCATCAACAGATAGATCGCGTATCCATTTTGGCGTGAATCCACCACAGGCTGAAGTAAGCGCCTGCGCTAGTCCGTTCCCACGAATTGGCGATGAGATTGCAACTGCCTTATCAACAAGCTCCGGGGCAAAACGCAGATAATCGACAGCCGCAACGCCTCCCGCGCTAAACCCAATGATGGAAACGGGCACCGCGGCTGAAAGCGAAAGGTCGGCCAGCAATGCCATGTGAGCCCCTGCAATTGCGTCTCTGTATGACGCTCGTGACGCAAAGCCGGCGACTGGCACGTCGGCGATTCGAACCGCAAAGCCGGCAGCCGTCAATTCTGGCAGCCACTTGCTCCACGCCTTCGAGCGCTGGCCAACGCCACCAACCAAAACCACTGGACGAACCTGGGTTTTCACTGCAGCAGCAATGCTCATGCTTTTTCCAACCTGCAAATGTCCCTTCCCACGATGGCTAACAGCCAACTCCTGGAATTCGAAAATCACGGGCTCAATGGTTTCAACCTGGAGCCTCCTATTTGTTTCGCTTAATGTTTTTCTGGTCTTGGGGGTCTGAGTGTGCTTTTCGGGAGGCACGCTTGGGCGAACCATGCCGAGGGGGGGTACAGAAACAAAGATCACCAGATAACGTTCATCGCACGGGTGAGACACAAGCAGGGAGATTTCAAAGCAAAGTAGTATGTTTTCCTAAATGGCAGCGCAACCGCAGAATCTGATCAACCTCAACAACGTGAGCAAGACGCATGGAGCCCACGATGTGCTGAGCGGAATATCACTTGGCATTGAACGAGGAGCACGAGTTGGCATTGTTGGATGCAACGGTGATGGCAAATCAACGCTGATGAAGATCATCGCAGGCACCGAGACAGCGGATGGCGGGGAGGTAACGCGCACGTCTGGTCTTGACCTGAAGCTCGTCGCGCAGGGAGATGATCTCAACCCGAACGCCACCATTCGCGATGAGCTGGTTGGAGGCATGGCCGATCACGAGTGGGCGGGTGACTCGGGCATAAGGTCGGTGCTGGACGGCCTTCTCGGCGGAGTTGGTTTCGACCGCTTTGAGAGCGGTATCGATACACCGATTGCTCCGTTGTCTGGCGGCGAGCGGCGACGAATTGCACTGGCCCAGGCCCTGATTCAGAATCCCGAACTACTCCTGCTGGATGAGCCGACCAACCACCTCGACATAGACGGCGTGGCGTGGCTCGCCAGACACCTCGCACGAAGGCGCGGATCACTGGCAGTGATAACGCACGATCGCTGGTTTCTGGATGAGGTTTGCCTCAAGACCTGGGAGGTCGTAAACCAACAGGTGAACCAGTATGACGGCGGCTACTCGGCATACGTGCTGGCACGCGCTGAACGCGATCGACTTGAGTCGGTGTTGAGCGCAAAGCGTCGCCAACTTGTGAAGAAGGAGCTGGCCTGGCTTAGGCGTGGCCCACCCGCCCGCACCTCCAAGCCAAAGTTCAGAATCGAAGCCGCGAACCAACTGATCGCTGATGAGCCGGAGCCACGCAACTCAATCGAGTTGATGCGTTTTGCCAGTTCACGACTGGGAGACCGCGTACTTGACGCAGTAGGTGTTGGCGTGACATTCGACGACCGCTCCGTTCTAAATGAAGTGACTTGGCGAATAGGCCCTGGCCAACGCATTGGGCTGGTAGGAGCAAACGGCTCTGGCAAAACAACGCTGATCAGAGTGTTGGCCGGAGAACTCACGCCTAGCACAGGCAAAGTAAAGCGAGGCACGACGGTCAAGCTTGCTCACCTTACTCAGGACGTAAAGAAGATCAGCGGCAACCAACGAGTTTTGGAAGCGCTGTCTGATGTTCGACAAACCGCACAAATTGCAGGCGGCGGCACGCTTTCAGCATCCCAACTCTGCGATCGATTTGGCTTTGGCGGTTC